>NZ_JBHWUU010000007.1:0-164140 GCF_042737375.1 Streptomyces sp. NPDC060000 | reverse complement strand
CCCGGGGCCGGCCGCTCGCCGCTCTTCCCCGGCTCTTACCTTCCGGGGCACAACTCACCCCGCCCGCCACGAATCTCACCTCATGAGTCAGCAGACTCCGAGATCACTCCTCCATCTGGGAATCACACATGCGCATACGCGCCCTCCTGGTCGCCTCCTCCGGCGCCCTCGCTCTCTCCGCCCTCGCCGTCCCGGCCGCCCAGGCCGCCCCGACGGCGGCGCCGAACGTCACCTTCTCCAACGTGAAGGTCAACGCGGGCAAGGCCGTCGTGGTCGGCCCCTCGGCCAAGGTCACCGTCACCGCCACGTACACCGTGACGAAGCCCGCGAGCCTCAGCGCGAGCTCCTTCGACAGCGGCCCGATGCTCTACCGGGGCACCGCCCTCAGCGAGAACTCCGAGATCATCTCCGGTGACGACCCGGGCACCTGCAAGGCGGTCTCCACCACGGTCCTCAACTGCACGGCCAAGATCCAGTTCCGTCCCACCGTCTCCAGTGACTTCGACGACCTGGCCAACGGCCAGGCCGGCGCCTGGAAGGTGGGAGCCCTCGCCGTACCGCACAGCGCCACCAGCGAAGCCGACCTCAAGTGGCAGAGCAACCTGGGCACCGTCAAGGTGCAGCGCCAGGCGCAGCTGACGGCCGACGCCACCCCCGAGCCGGTGAAGAAGGGCAAGACCCTCACCGTCACGGGCAAGCTGACCCGCGCCAACTGGGACACCAACAAGTCCGGCGGTTACGCGGCCCAGCCGGTGAAGCTCCAGTTCAGGAAGAAGGGCGGCACCACCTACACCACGGTCAAGACCGTCAAGACCAGCTCGACCGGCGCCCTGAAGACCACGGTCACGGCGTCCGCCGACGGCTACTACCGCTACAGCTTCGCCGGCACCACGACGACCCCCGCGGTCAGCGCGGCGGGCGACTTCGTCGACGTCAAGTAAGCGGCCGGGACGGTCCCTGGGCAGCAGACAGGACGGTCCCTAGTCGGGAAAGCGGCGGTCGACCCATTTCCAGGAGAACTCCAGGGCGACCGCCGCCACCGCCGCCACCCCCACCGCGATCCACGGCATCGCCGTCCCGACCAGCTTCAGCGCGAAGAAGTCCTGGAGCCACGGGACCACCAGCACGAGCAGGAACGCCCCGCCCATCGAGGCGACCAGCAGGATCCGCCACCAGGTGTACGGCCGGGCGATGATCGCCAGCACCCACATCGAGATCAGGAACAGCGTGAGGGTCGCCGCACTGGTCTCGGCCTCCAAGGAGCCTGCCCCGGTGTAGTCGTGACGGGCGATCAGATACGTGACGAAGGTCGCGACCCCGGCGACCACCCCGCCCGGGACCGAGTAGCGCATCACCCGTCGTACGAAGTGCGGCCGGGCCCGTTCCGTGTTGGGGGCGAGGGCGAGGAAGAAGGCCGGGATGCCGATGGTGAGGGTGGACAGCAGCGTCAAGTGCCTGGGCAGGAAGGGGTATTCGACCTGCCAGCAGACCACCAGCAGGGCCAGCAGCACCGAGTAGACCGTCTTCACCAGGAAGAGGGTCGCCACGCGGGTGATGTTGCCGATGACGCGCCGGCCCTCCGCCACCACCGAAGGCAGGGTCGCGAAGCTGTTGTTCAGCAGCACGATCTGTGCGACCGCCCGGGTGGCCGCGGACCCCGACCCCATCGCGACGCCGATGTCCGCGTCCTTCAGCGCGAGAACGTCGTTGACGCCGTCCCCGGTCATCGCGACCGTGTGCCCGCGTGACTGGAGCGCGCCGACGATGTCCCGCTTCTGCTGCGGGGTGACCCGGCCGAACACCGTGCCCTCGTCCAGCGCCCGGCCCATCTCCTCCGGCTCGGCGGGCAGCCGGCGCGCGTCGACCGTACCGCCGTCCAGCCCGAGCTTCGCGGCCACCGCCCCCACCGACACCGCGTTGTCACCGGAGATGACCTTGGCGCGCACGTCCTGCTCGGCGAAGTAGCGCAGGGTGTCGGCGGCGTCCGGCCGCAGCCGCTGATCGAGTACGACGAGGGCGGCGGGCCTGGCGCCGCGCGCGGGTTCGGGGTCGTCGAGGTCGCGGGCGGCCCGGGCCAGCAGCAGTACGCGCAGGCCCTGCTCGTTGAGCCGCTCGGTCTCGGCGAGGGCGGGATCGCCGTCCGCCAGCAGCACGTCGGGCGCCCCCAGCAGCCAGGTGCCGTTCTCCCCGTCGCCCTCGCTGAAGCTGGCGCCGCTGTACTTGCGGGCGGAGGAGAAGGGCAGCGACTCGGTGCAGCGCCAGTCCTCGGCGTCCGGGTAGGCGTCGATGATCGCCCGGAGGGAGGCGTTCGGCCTCGGGTCGGACTCGCCGAGGGCCCCGAGCACCTGCCGTACGTACGACTCGTCGTAGCCGTCGAGTGTGCTGAGACCGGTGACGTCCATGCCGCCCTCGGTGAGCGTGCCGGTCTTGTCCAGGCAGACGGTGTCGACGCGGGCGAGGCCCTCGATGGCCGGAAGCTCCTGCACCAGGCACTGTTTCCGGCCGAGCCGGATGACGCCGATCGCGAAGGCGACCGAGGTGAGCAGGACGAGCCCCTCCGGGACCATCGGGACGATGCCCCCGACGGTGCGGGCGATGGACTCCTTTAGGTCGTTGTTCTTCACGAAGAGCTGCGTGATCACCAGGCCGATCGCGGCCGGGACCATCATCCACGTCACGTACTTGAGGATGGTGGAGATGCCGGAGCGCAGCTCGGAGTGGACCAGCGTGAAGCGGGAGGCCTCCTCGGCGAGCTGGGCGGCGTAGGCCTCCCGGCCGACCTTCGTGGCCTGGAAGGCGCCGCCGCCGGCCACCACGAAGCTGCCCGACATGACCTGGTCGCCGGGTCGTTTGACGACGGCGTCGGCCTCGCCGGTGAGCAGCGACTCGTCGATCTCCAGCCCGTCGGCCTCGACGCACACCCCGTCCACGGGGACCTTGTCCCCGGGACCGATCTCGATGAGGTCGTCCAGGACGACTTCGGAGGTGGCGACCTCGACGGCCGTGCCGTCGCGGCGGACGGTGGGCCGGGCCTCGCCGACGACCGCGAGGGAGTCGAGCGTCTGCTTCGCCCGCCACTCCTGGATGATGCCGATGCCGGTGTTGGCGAGGATCACGAAGCCGAACAGGCCGTCCTGGATGGGGGCGACGGCGAGCATGATCAGCCACAGAATGCCGATGATCGCGTTGAACCGGGTGAAGACGTTCGCCCGGACGATCTCGCCGACGGAACGGCTGCTGCGGACTGGTACGTCGTTCACCTGGCCGCGCGCGACGCGGTCCGCGACCTCGGCGGCGGTGAGGCCGGTCGCCGTCGGCGCGGAGGCGGGGGCGTCGGTGTGGGCCATGGGATCGACGGTACGTGCGGTTCTGGGCGTTCACCCCCTGGGGACGCCGAAGATCCGACCTCGGGAGGACGGGGGCGGTGCCCCGTGTAGTGCCTGGGTAGTACCGCCCCGGCCGGTCCGGCCGGTCCGGCCGGGGCTAGCCGGTGACCGGGCCCACGGGCTCGTCCGGCTCGCCCGGCTCACCAGGCCCGCTCGCCGCGTCCCGTTTGATCGCCGCGTCCCGCTTTCGGACGTACCAGATGCCGATGAGGCCGAGTCCGGCGCCGGCCAGGCACGTCCACACCCACCAGGTACGGCCGCGGTCGTCGAACCAGCCGTAGAAGGGGAGCTGGACCAGGAAGAGGACGAACCAGAGGATCGTGCCGCCGGTGATGGTGGCGACCACGGGGCCCTCCAGGGGCTCCGGCGCCTCGTGTTCGGGAATCCACTTCTCCATGGGGCTCAGCTTACGAGGCGATCACATCTACGCGCGGAGATGGCCGATCCGAACGTTATATGTTCATACTGAAACGGTTTGGTACTGACCACTTCTCTTCGTAGGAAACGCCAAAAGATGCCCACGTCGGCCCCCGCCAAGGTCCCTGCCCCTGAACAGCCGGGAGCCACGCCTCTCTACGGCGCCCTCGACCGTTACTTCAGGATCTCCGAACGGGGCAGCACGCTGCCCCGCGAGATCCGGGGCGGTTTCGCCACCTTCTTCGCGATGGCGTACATCATCGTGCTGAATCCGATCATCCTCGGCAGCGCGAAGGACATGTACGGGCACCAGCTCGACAACGGTCAGCTGGTCACCGCCACCTGTGTGACGGCCGCCTTCACCACGCTCCTCATGGGCGTGATCGGCAACGTGCCCATCGCGCTGGCCGCCGGCCTCGGCGTGAACTCGGTGGTCGCGCTCCAGCTCGCGCCCCGGATGTCCTGGCCGGACGCCATGGGCATGGTCGTGCTCGCGGGTCTCGTGGTCATGCTCCTGGTCGCCACCGGTCTGCGCGAGCGCGTCATGAACGCGGTGCCCTTCGGCCTGCGCAAGGCGATCAGCATCGGTATCGGCCTGTTCATCATGCTGATCGGGCTCGTCGACTCCGGCTTCGTCAGCCGTATCCCGGACGCCGCCCACACCACCGTCCCGCTCCAGCTCGGCGCCGACGGTCACCTCACCGGCTGGCCGGTCCTCGTCTTCATCCTGGGCGCCCTGCTCACGCTGGCCCTGATCACCCGCAAGGTGCCCGGCGCGATCCTCATCTCGATCGTCGCGATGACCGTCCTCGCGCTGATCATCAACGCGGTCGCGACGGTCCCCTCCTGGGGCCTCACCACCCCCGAGTGGCCCGGCAACCCCGTCGCCACGCCCGACTTCGGGCTCATCGGCCAGGTCAGCCTCTTCGGCGGCTTCGGCAAGGTCGGGGTTCTGACCGGCGTCCTCTTCGTCTTCACGGTCCTGCTGTCGTGCTTCTTCGACGCGATGGGCACGATCATGGGTGTCAGCGACGAGGCCAAGCTGACCAACGCCAAGGGTGAGATGCCCGGCATCAACAAGGTCCTCTTCGTCGACGGCCTAGCGGTCGCCGCGGGCGGTGCCAGCTCCTCCTCCGCCACCACCGCCTTCGTGGAGTCCACGGCCGGGGTCGGCGAGGGCGCCCGCACCGGCTTCGCGAACCTCGTCACCGGCGGCCTCTTCACCCTCGCGCTGTTCCTGACTCCGGTCGCCACGATGGTCCCGTCCCAGGCCGCCACCCCGGCCCTGCTCGCGGTGGGCTTCCTGATCCTGGCCGGTTCGGTCAAGGAGATCGACTGGGCCGACCTCACCATCGCCATCCCGGCCTTCATCACCATGGTGATGATGCCGTTCACCTACTCGATCACCAACGGCATCGGCATGGGCTTCATCACCTTCGTGCTGCTGCGCCTGGCGGCCGGACGCGGCCGGGAGGTCCCGGTGCCGATGTACGTCGTCTCCGCCGTCTTCACCTTCTACTACCTGATGCCGGCCCTCGGTCTCACCTGATGCCGATCCTCGGTCTCACCTGATGCCGGCCCTCGGGCTCACCTGATCCCCGCCCGCCCGCACCCGCGGCGGCTCAGGTGAGCCCGTAGAACTTCTCCGTCTCCTCGACGGCGGTCTGGAACCGCTCGTCGAAGTCATCACGAATGAGCGTCTGGACGACATAGTCCTGGACGCTCATTCCCCTTTTCGCCGCATGCTGCCGGAGCCGTTCGAGCAGCTCCCCGTCTATCCGCAGGCTGAGCACACTGGTCCCCATGAGACGAGGGTCGCGGGCACGTACCGCAGTCCGGCCGCTTTCGCTGCCTACTCACTCGTTCGAGTGACGGTGAGGTTTCCGTGGCCGGGGTCACGGGGAATCCGGGCGTTCGCCAGCTTGTTTAGCGAGAGTAATGAGTTATGCTAAAGAGATGCCTGACCTAACCCATGGCGACGACGGTGCCGCCGTGAACTCCCTGCGTTCAGCCGTGATGCGGCTGTCCCGTCGGCTCAAGCACCAGCGGGTCGACGAATCGCTGAGCCCGACCGAGATGTCGGTGCTCGGCACCCTGTCCCTCTGCGGCAGTGCCACCCCGGGCGAGCTCGCCCGCAAGGAGCACGTGCAGCCGCCGTCGATGACCCGCATCGTGGCGCTGCTGGAGGCCAAGGGCCTGGTCCGGCTGGAGCCGCACCCCGAGGACCGGCGCCAGAAGGTCGTCACGAAGACCGAGCAGGCCGAGGCCATGCTCAAGGAGAGCCGCGCCAAGCGGAACGCCTTCCTGGCCACCCTGGTCGACGGCCTCGACGAGGACGAGTGGGCGAAACTGCGCGCCGCCGCCCCCGTCCTGGAGAAACTCGCACACCTGTAGACAGCCATCACCTGTGGACAGCGCCGGTAGCCGGTGCCTGTGGACAGCCATGAGGAGGCGACCTTTTTGAGTTCGGGACCCGGAGCAGACTCCGCCCCCGCACCGACCACCCACGAGACCCGTGCCGGGGGGCCTGCCGAGGGCGTCGGCAAGTCATCCGAATCATCCAGGTCGTCCATGTTCAGCTCCCTGAAGGTCAGGAACTACCGCCTGTTCTTCATGGGCCAGGTCGTCTCCAACATCGGCACCTGGATGCAGCGCATCGCGCAGGACTGGCTGGTGCTCAGCCTCACCGGCTCAGCCACCGCCGTCGGCGTCACGACGGCACTCCAGTTCCTGCCGATGCTGCTCTTCGGCCTCTACGGCGGCGTCCTCGTCGACCGCCTGCCCAAGCGCCGTACGCTGCTGTTCACCCAGTCGGCGATGGCCCTCACCGGCATCGCGCTCGCCGCCCTCAGCCTCTCCGGGCACGTCCAGGTCTGGCACGTCTACGTCGCCGCCTTCGCCGTGGGTCTCGCGACCGTCCTGGACAACCCGGCCCGCCAGACCTTCGTCTCCGAGATGGTCGGCGCCGACCAGCTCCAGAACGCGGTCAGCCTCAACTCGGCGAACTTCCAGTCGGCCCGGCTGGTCGGCCCCGCCGTCGCCGGCGTGATGATCACCGGCGTCGGTACCGGCTGGGCGTTCCTCTTCAACGGCCTGTCCTTCGTCGCACCGCTCGCCGGCCTGCTGCTGATGCGCTCGCGCGAGCTGCACGCCGTCGAGCGCGCCCCGCGCGGCAAGGGCCAGCTGCGGGAGGGCCTCCAGTACGTCGCCGGCCGCCCCGAGCTGATCTGGACGATCGTCCTGGTCGGGTTCGTCAGCACCTTCGGGTTCAACTTCCCCGTCTACCTCTCGGCCTTCGCCGACGACGTCTTCCACGCGGGCGCGGGCTCCTACAGCCTCTTCAACACCCTGATGGCGGTGGGCTCCCTGGCGGGCGCCCTGCTCGCGGCCCGGCGCGGCACGGCCCGGATGCGGGTGCTGGTCGCGGGCGCGGTGGCCTTCGGCACGATGGAGATCGTGGCCTCCATGGCCCCCTCCCTGTGGCTGTTCGCCCTGCTCATGGCCCCGATCGGGATGTTCGGCATGACGGTCAACGTCACCGCCAACAGCAGCGTCCAGATGAGCACCGACCCGGCCATGCGGGGCCGGGTGATGGCCCTCTACATGATGGTGTTCATGGGCGGCGCCCCGATCGGCGCGCCGATCGCCGGCTGGGTCACCGACGCGTACGGCGTCCGGGCGGGCCTGGCTTCGGGCGGTGCGGTCTCGGCCGCCGCGGCCGTCACCGTCGGCCTGGTCCTGGCCCGCATGGGCAACCTCCGTCTGTCGGTCGGCTGGCACCACGGCCATCCGAGCGTGCGGTTCGTCCCCCGGGAGAACCGGGAACTCGCCACGGTCGCATGACGTGTCACGAGGCTGTACGGCGTCACCCGCAGGATGCGGGTGACGCCGTTGGCCTCGTCAGGGGCGACGCGCGCGTGCCGCCGTGCCTGCCGGGAAGATCGGGGGCATGAGACTCTTCGCCGCCGTGCTGCCCCCGGACGACATCGCCGACGAACTCGCCGCCGAGGTCGCCCGGTTGCGCACGCTGCCCGGTGCGGACGGGCTGCGCTGGACGGGCCGGCCCGGCTGGCACCTCACCCTCGCCTTCTACGGCGAGGTCGACGAGGACCTCGTACCGGAACTGTCGGCCCGGCTGACGCGCGCCGCGCACCGGAGCGCGCCCTTCGCGCTGGCCCTGGGGGGCGGGGGGCAGTTCGGGCACGGGCGGGCGCTGTGGGCCGGAGCGGCCGGGAACGTGCCCGCGCTGCGGCTGCTGGCCGACCGGGCGGAGGCGGCGGCCCGGAAGGCGGGCGTGGAGATGGGCGAGCACCGCCGCTACAAGGCGCACCTGACGCTGGCGCGCAGCCGCGACGCGGTGGACGTCCGGCCGTACGTCGAGGCGCTGGACGCCTTCGAGGGCCGTACCTGGACGGTGGGGGAGCTGGTGCTGGTGCGCAGCCACCTGCCGAAGTCCGGCGTTCCCGGGGAGCAGCCCCGCTACGAGCCGGTCGGGCGCCGGCCGCTCGGCGGGGCCGGTTAGGCTCGGCACGTGGACCCGAAGACCCGGAACCGGATCATGGCCGGTGCGCTTGTGCTGTTGTTCGTCGTGGTGGCGGTGGCGGCGGCGGTCGGCAGATAGCGGAGGCTGTCCGACCGACCGACCGACCGCCGCCACGCCGCGCCGTGCGTGGCCGGGCGGGCGGCCCCTCGGCGGGGGCCCCGCCGCTGGTGCCGTGACCACGAACGTTCACGGTGTCGGCGGCCATGCCGTCGGCCTGCCGGTGTGGGGTGGAAGTTCAGCCGACCTCGTTGCGGACGGCGGTGTCGAGGTCGGTGGCGGTCAGGCCGAAGGTCTCGGCGGTCTCCGTCGCGTCCATGTGGAACGGCGCGTACCACTGGTAGTCCATCTCGGCCATCTCGCGGGCGATCGGCACGATCAGCCCGGCCGTACGCGTCACGGAGCGCGGTATCTGGACTAGTTTGACCGGTGGCCGGCCTGCCGCGACGGCGTAGCGCCGCGCCAGCTCGCGGATGGTGACGGCCGGCGGAGACGGCACGTGCCAGGGTCGGCCCCACGCGCGTTCTTCCGAGGCCAGCGTGATGAGGGCCCGTGCCATGTCGCCGTTGAAGGTGAAGGTGTGCGGCATGTCCAGGTGGCCGGTGATCCAGGCCGCTTTTCCCTTCTGCAGGGCCGACTTGATGAGCAGGGAGTAGATGCCGTTGGCGTCCTTGCCGATGTAGTCGGAGCCGCGGACCTCGACGGTGCGGATCCCCCCGGCGAGGGCCTGTTCCCACATGCGTCTGCGCAGGCGGCCCTTGTGCCCGGTGGCGGCCATGGGGGTGTGTTCGTTCATCCGGCCAGCGGGCTGCGGACCGTAGGCGTAAAGGCTGCCGGTCAGCGCGAGGACGGCGTCGTTCGCCTTGGCGGAGGTGATGGCCGCCGTCTGCAGGGGCGGCAACAGGCGCTCCCACACCGTGTATGAGGGTGGATTGGCGCAGTGGTAGATCACTTCCGCGCCGCGGGACAGCTCGGTCAGGCGGGACGGGTCGGACGCGTCCGCGGCGACCCGGTCGACCAGCGGGTGCTCGGGGCCGGAGCCGCTGCGGGTGACGATCCGGACGCTCTCGCCGCGCTCGGCGAGCAGACGAGCGACGTTGGTACCGATGGAACCGGCACCGATGATGACGTGCTTGGCCATGACGGTTTCTCCTTCTCCGGGGTCTCGGTCAGTCGTCCACGCCGGAGCCGGTATAGGTGGGCACGTCGGCGAGCATGCCGGCGATCTGCGGGTTGAGCTCGTTGCGGCGCCGGTGCAGTTCCTGGATCTTGGCGTTCAGGTCAGGGTCCTCGTCGTCACTGACGTCGAAGATCTCCAGCCGTTCGACCAGGTGCAGCCCGAGGTGGTCTGTCTGGTAGGTGGTCGGGTGCGTCAGGTAGGCGAAAAGCCCGTCAAGATCCTCGACGACGAACACCGCGCTGTACGTGTAGTCGCCGCCGTGGTCGCGGCCGACGACGAAGGACTTGATGGCGGGGTTCGACCGGCCCTGATTGCGCCAGCTCCCCAGCGCCGCCTCGATCTGCTCGGGCGTCGCAGTGGCCTTCATCGTGACCCTGTTGATGTGGTAAATCATGACTTACTACCCGTCCCTAACGTCGTTAGAATTCCTAACGGCGTTAACTATGACGCGCGTCGGCGGCGCGGTCAAGGCGGTGACTAGTGTTCGAGGACACCATCGAAGCGAAGTGACGGACCATGGCGACCAGCACGAGACGGGCCCGCGAACGGGCGAACACCCGGGAGCGGATCATCGAGGCCGCGCTGCACGTTCTCGAGACCGAGGGCGTCGCGGCTCTGACGATCCGGCGCATCGCCACCGACGTCGAATATTCAGCGCCCGTCGTCTACCAGCACTTCGCCAACAAGGACGCGCTCGTTCTGGAGCTGGTCGCGTACGGTCACCGCCTGATGCTGAGCGAGTTCCGCCGAGCGGCGCAGGAGCCCGATACGGACCGGCGCATGACGCGCATCGCGTCGCAGTACGTCCGGTTCGCCGGCGAGCACCCCCACCTCTTCCGGGTCATGAACGACCCGATGGTCGACGCGGACGAACGCCGACGCGTCGCGGAACCGGTCATCGACGTCCTCAAGGAGCTGCTCACCTCCTGGTCGGCTGCACACGACGTGGTCCTGGCCGATTTCGACCAGGCTTGCGAGATCCTCTGGGGCACGCTGTACGGCATCGCGTCGCTCAGTTACCTCGGCAACGTAGGCAGCGATCGCGCCCGCCACCTCGCCGAACAGGCGCTCCGCGCGATCCTTCTCGGCTGGCGAACCGAGGCGCCGGCGAACGGTCGACCGGCGAGCAGCTAGGTGCTCTGACCCCTGTGGTTCGCCGGGTTTAGAGGGAGGACCGGAGTGTTCGTCGAGATCCTCTTCGTGGGGCTGCCGATCGATCGTGACGACGTCGAGGGGGCTCTGGAGACGGCGTTCGAGCTCGACGGCGAGGTCACCGGCGCGGGCAGCGGCATGGGTCGTTGCCATCTTGACCTTGAGATCGCGGAGAGCCGGACACGACCGCGGCCCTGGAGCGGCTCCGGGCGGTGCTGTCCGAGCTGGGAGTCGCGGACTGCGCGACATTGAACGTCAGCGAATGATCAAGCCGCCGTCCTCGCTCGTCCGCCCCATCGGATGTTCTTCTCACTGCGGCTGCGGGCGCGCTCTCGACGCTGGGCGGCAAGGACGTCGGGGTGGCGGGCGTTGGCGTTGCGCCAGCGGAGACAGGCGTGGAGGGCCCGGGTCTGTGTGGCGTGGTTGCGGTGGTTGGAGTTGGCGATCGTGAACTGTCGCGACGGCCCGAAGTGAGCCTCGATCGGGTTGGCCCAGGACGCGTAGGTCGGCGTGAAGCACAGCTCGGCCCTGACTGAGCAGGCGGGGACGGCCTCCCGCCCACTGAGGGGCCAGGCATGCCAGGCCGATCTCGTTGAACCGGTGGATCACGTCCCGGACGGTGTCCTCGTCGGCCTGCACCAGCTTCGCGATCACCGGCACCCGGTTCCCGCCGGCCGAGGCCAGCAGCATCATCGCTCACCGGAACCGCACCGAACTGGTGCAGCCCCGGCGCACGATCCGCTGCAGTTTCTGCCCCTCCGGACGGCCCCTCGGCAGGGGCCCGCCGCCAGCTGGCGAAGGCCTCGCGGAGGCTGTCCGACCGACGACAGACCACCGCCCCGCTGTGCCCGGGCGGGCGGACGGCCCCTCGGCAGGGGCCCGCCGCCAGCAGGCGATGACCTCGCGGAGGCTGTCCGACCCGACGACCGAGCGCCGCCGCGCCGTGCCCGGGCGGGCCGGCGGACGGGCCCTGTGAGCGGCCAGCCGCTACCAGGCGAAGGCCTCCGGGGACGGTCCCGGGCCGGGGAAGACCTCGTCCAGGCCGGCCAGCAGCTCCTCGCTCAGCTCCAGTTCGACCGCGCGCAGGGCCGAGTCGAGCTGCTCGGCGGTGCGCGGACCGACGATCGGGCCGGTCACGCCGGGCCGGGTGAGCAGCCAGGCCAGGGCCGCCTCGCCGGGCTCCGCCCCGTGCTTCTCGAGGAGGTCCTCGTAGGCCTGGATCTGCGCGCGGGTCTTGGTGTCGGCGAGGGAGTCGGCGGCCCGTCCGGAGGCGCGGCGACCGCCCTCGGTCTGCTTCTTGATGACCCCGCCCAGCAGCCCGCCGTGCAGCGGCGACCAAGGGATGACCCCGAGGCCGTACTCCTGCGCGGCCGGGATGACCTCCATCTCGGCGCGCCGCTCGGCCAGGTTGTACAGGCACTGCTCGCTGACGAGCCCGATGGTGCCGCCGCGGCGGGCGGCGGTCTCGTTGGCCTGGGCGATCTTGTAGCCGGGGAAGTTGGACGACCCGGCGTAGAGGATCTTGCCCTGCTGCACCAGTACGTCGATGGCCTGCCAGATCTCCTCGAAGGGAGTGCTGCGGTCGACGTGGTGGAACTGGTAGAGGTCGATGTGGTCGGTGCCGAGCCGCTTGAGGCTGGCGTCGACGGCCCGCCGGATGTTCAGCGCGGAGAGCTTGTCGTGGTTCGGCCAGGCATCGCCGTCGGCGGCCATGTTGGCGTACACCTTGGTGGCGAGGACGACCTGGTCGCGGCGCCCGCCGCCCTTCGCGAACCAGCTGCCGATGATCTCCTCGGTACGGCCCTTGTTCTCACCCCAGCCGTACACGTTCGCGGTGTCGAAGAAGTTGATGCCCGCACCGAGCGCCGCGTCCATGATCGCGTGGCTGTCGGTCTCGTCGGTCTGCGGGCCGAAGTTCATGGTGCCGAGGACGAGGCGGCTGACCTTGAGTCCGGTACGTCCGAGCTGCGTGTACTTCATGAGGCACAAGCCAACGACTTGGAGTGCGCTCGATGCAAGGGGGGTCGGTCGGGCGAGGGGTCAGTCGCGGGGGAACTCGTCTGTTCTGAGGGTGAGGCCGACCGCGGTGCCGGTCAGGTCGATGTCATCGCCGAAGTCGACCTTCGTCTCCGTGATGTAGTCGCCGTTCTTGGGCTGGGTGTAGATGTGGCAGCGGCGCTGGTAGGGATCGGCGATCAGGTAGACGGGGACCTCGGCGGTCGCGTAGGCCCCCATTTTGGGGCCGTAGTCGTTGGCGGCGGTGCCCTTGGAGATCACCTCGGCGACGAACTCGACGTCCTCGTGGCTCCAGCGGCCGTCCTCCGACCTGGCGGCGCTCTCGGCCATCACCGTCACATCGGTCGCGAAGCCGTTCAGGTGCCCCGGGTAGTCGATGCGCACGTCGGACTTCACGCGCTTGCGGGGGTACTTGGTCCGCAGTTGTTCGACGATGTCCAGGATGATCTCCCAGTGGGTGTCCCGCTGGGGCGACATGAAAACGGTCCCCTCGACGATCTCGACCTTGTATCCCTCGGGGACGGGCATCGTCTCGAGCCGCTCGAACATCTCGTCGAGCGTGATCGTGTTGTCGCTCTCGGCCATCGCGATCCTGCCTTCAAGGACGGTCATCGTGGCGCTCCTCCCCGGCCGCACTCGCTCGAGTGCCGCCGCGCAGTACAACGATACGCACGGTGACGAGGTAGCGGCGCGGAGCGCATATGCCAGAAGGGTGCGCGGGCGCGAGCCTCAGCGCGCGTACTCCCCGCCCAGCTCCCACCCCTGGTACATCGCCTCCGCGAAGGCCGACGCCAACTGGTGTTCACCGTTCGCGTTCGGGTGGGTGCCGTCGTAGGTGTCGGTGTCGATGTCCCAGGTCTCCGGGACCGAGGCCAGGAGGATCGGCGAGGCCGGCTCGTCGAGGTCGGCGGCCGTCTTCCCCAGGAGCTCGTTGAAGCGGGCGACCTGGAGGGCGAAGGGCTCGTCGTTCGCGGCCCGGATGTTGTGGATGACCGGCAGCCACACCATGGCGATCCGGGGGTTCGCCGCCCGGGCCTCGGCGACGAAGGCGCGCGCGTTCTCGGCGGTCTGCTCGGCGTTCGTGTAGAAGCCCAGGTCGATCAGGCCGAGCGAGACCAGCAGGACGTCCGCCCGCGACTTGCGGACCGCCTCGCCGATCAGCGGGGCCATGTGCAGCCAGCCCTCGCCCCAGCCGGCCAGATGACCGCGCGGGAAGTCGGGATCGGCGTAGGCGTACGACGAGGGGCTGTCCGCCGCCTTGTCGTAGAGCGTCTCGCGCGGGCCGACCAACGTGAACGGGCCGCCGTACGTCGCGCACAGGTGCTGCCACATGCGGTAGCGCCAGGAGTGATCGCCCGTGCTGCCGATCGTCATCGAGTCGCCTACGGGCATGAACCTGAGCATCCGCTCATGATGGGGGATCGGGAATGGATCACCTCCGCCGGGGGCCTGTGAGACGGGCCACGAATCCGTGAACGGGAGGGCGGGATGGCAGGCTTGGGGGCATGCGCCGATCTTTCGCCGTCCGAGCCGGAGCCCTGTTCACCACGGTCCTCCTCTCGGGAGCCTTCACCGTGCTCGCCGCGTCCGCCGCGCCCTCCGCATCCGCGGCCTCCGCAGTCGACGGTGACAAGGGCTTCACCATCGAGGATCCGCGCATCACGGAGTCCAGCGGTCTCGCCGCCTCGCGGCAGCACCCGGGCATCTACTGGACCCACAACGACAGCGACGACGGCCCCTACCTCTACGCCGTCGACAGCGCGACGGGGAAGACCGTCGCCCGGCTCACCCTGACCGGCGTCGGCACGCCCCGCGACGTCGAGGCCGTCTCCATCGGCCCGGACAACGAGATCTGGGTCGGCGACATCGGCGACAACCTCGGTGGCACCTGGAAGTACGTGTGGATCTACCGGCTGCCCGAGCCGAAGAAGCTCGTCGACCAGACCGTCAAGGCCACGCAGTACGTCGTGAAGTACTCCGACGGGGCCCGCGACGCCGAGTCGCTTCTTGTGCACCCCAAGACCGGACGGGTCTACGTCATCGACAAGAAGGAGGACGGCGGGCACCTCTACGAGGGGCCGGCGAACCTCTCCGCCTCCGGGGCCAACGTCTTCAAGCCCGTCGCCGCCGTCGACCTGTGGGCCACCGACGCAGCCTTCTCGCCGGACGGCACCCGGCTCGCCGTCCGCGGCTACTTCGGCGGCATCTCGTACGCCTGGAACGGCGGGAAGATCAAGCGTGAGGGGCGGCTCGACGTGCCGCTGCAACGGCAGGGCGAGTCCGTCAGCTACTCGGCCGACGGCACCAAGCTGATGTACGGGAGCGAGGGTTCCGGGAGTTCCGTGGTGGCGGAGGACGCGCCCGAGGGCGCTGCCTCGGGTTCCAAGTCGCCTTCGGAGGGCGGTGGTTCGAATGCCTCCGGCGAGGACGGGGGCTCCTCGGCCGCCGGCGGTGTCAAGTTCGGCGCGCTGGCCGTCGCCGCGATCTGCGCCGTCTTCTTCGGCTTCCGCCGGCTCCGGCGCCGCGGCTGAGCGGCTCCACGGCGTGAGCCGTCGCCGTACTCCTTGACGTGGTCATGGTGTGCCAGTTTCCTGGGTGGTGCGCGGTGTGTGGGAGCGCTCCCAACTGTTTCGGGCCCCGCGCCTCCCGAGAGGAAGCAGCGAGATGTTCCGCAGCTTGCGAAGAATGCTGTGCGGTGTTGCCGCCGCGCTTCTCATACCGCTGGGAGCCGGTGCGCAGACGGCCCTCGCGGCGGATACGGCCCATGGGGTGGGTGTGGCCCACGCGGCGGACGCGGCCCGTGTGGCGGACGCCGTCGCGGCCGAGGCCGGTGCCGGCTACTGGCACACCAGCGGCCGGCAGATCCTGGACGCCGCCGGGCAGCCGGTCCGCATCGCCGGGATCAACTGGTTCGGCTTCGAGACCGGCAACTACGTCGTCCACGGCCTCTGGTCCCGCGACTACAAGAGCATGATCGACCAGATGAGGTCGCTGGGCTACAACACGATTCGCATCCCCTACAGCGACGACATCTTCAAGAGCACGACCGCCCCCAACAGCATCGACTTCAGCAGCGGCAAGAACGCCGACCTGCAGGGCCTGAACTCGCTCCAGATCCTGGACAGAATCGTCTCGTACGCCGGTCAGGACGGTCTGAGGGTCATCCTCGACCGGCACCGGCCGGACGCGGGCGGGCAGTCGGCGCTCTGGTACACGGCGGCTGTCCCCGAATCGACCTGGATCACCAACCTCAAGGCTCTGGCGACCCGTTACAAGGGCCAGGACGCGGTCGTCGGCATCGACCTGCACAACGAACCCCACGATCCCGCCTGCTGGGGCTGCGGGGACACCGCGACCGACTGGCGGCTGGCCGCGCAACGGGCCGGGAACGCCGTCCTGTCCGTCAACCCCGACCTCCTGATCTTCGTCGAGGGCGTGCAGTCCTTCAACGGCGTCTCCGGCTGGTGGGGCGGCAACCTGATGGGTGTCGGCCAGTACCCGGTGCAGCTCAGCGTGGCGAACCGGGTCGTGTACTCGGCCCACGACTACGCGACGAGCGTCGCCCAGCAGAGCTGGTTCAGCGATCCGGCGTTTCCCGCGAACATGCCGGGGATCTGGGACAAGTACTGGGGCTACATCTTCAAGCAGAACATCGCGCCCGTGTGGGTGGGCGAGTTCGGCACCACCCTGCAGTCGACGGTGGACCAGAAGTGGCTGGCGGCACTGGTGAGTTACCTCCGGCCGACGTCGACGTACGGCGCCGACTCCTTCCACTGGACCTTCTGGTCCTGGAACCCCAACTCCGGTGACACGGGCGGCATCCTGAAGGACGACTGGCAGACCGTCGACACCGTGAAGGACGGCTACCTGGCGAGCGTCAAGGCGCCCGGCTTCCCGGGGACCGGCAGCGGCAGCGGAGGGGGCGGCGGCGGTGGCGGCACGGCCACCTGCGCCGCCGTCTACACCGTCAGCAGCGACTGGGGCGGTGGCTTCAACGCCGAGGTGAAGGTCAGCAACACCGGGACCGCGGCGATCGGTTCCTGGAAGGTGACCTGGACCTGGAGCGGCGCGCAGCAGATCACCAGCATGTGGAACGCCTCGTACACCCAGAGCGGGACCACCGTGGCGGCGGTGAACGCCTCCCACAACGGGGCGGTCCCGGCGGGCGGTTCGGCGAGCTTCGGCTTCGGGGGGACGCCCGGGGGCGGCGCCGTGCCGAGCGTGAGCTGCGCGGCGGCCTGACTTCCGTGGCCGCGTGAGCGTCTGTACGGACGTCGGCGCGAACGTCTGCACGGGCGTCTGTTGGACGTCTGTACGGACGTCTGTATGAGGAAGGACGCCCGGTGTTCACCGGGCGCCCTTCGTCGTCGTACGCCGCCGTGTCGTCGTCCTACGGGGAACGAACGGCCACAGCTCGGCAACGACTACGGCTCGAGAACGACTACAGCTTGTCGATCACGTAGTCGATGCTCTTCGTGAGCGCCTCGACGTCGGCCGGGTCGACCGCCGGGAACATCGCGACGCGCAGCTGGTTGCGGCCGAGCTTGCGGTAGGGCTCGGTGTCGACGATGCCGTTGGCTCGCAGCACCTTGGCGATCGCGGCGGCGTCGATCTCGTCCGCGAAGTCGATCGTGCCGATGACCTGCGAGCGCTTGGCCGGGTCGGTGACGAACGGAGTGGCGTGCTTCGACTCCTCCGCCCAGCTGTAGAGGCGGGTCGACGAGTCCTTGGTGCGGGCCGTGGACCAGGCGAGGCCGCCCTGGCCGTTGATCCACTCCAGCTGCTGGTTCAGCAGGAAGAGGGTGGCGAGGGCCGGGGTGTTGTACGTCTGATTCTTGCGGGAGTTGTCGATCGCCGTCGGCAGGCTGAAGAACTCCGGGATGTGCCGGCCGGACGCGTGGATCCGCTCGGCGCGCTCGATGGCGGCCGGGGAGAACACGCCGATCCACAGTCCGCCGTCGGAGGCGAAGGACTTCTGGGGGGCGAAGTAGTAGACGTCCGTCTCGGCGATGTCGACCGGAAGGCCGCCGGCGCCGGAGGTGGCGTCCACCAGGACGAGGGACCCCGCGTCGGCGCCCTGGACGCGCTTGAGCGGGGCCGCGACACCGGTGGAGGTCTCGTTGTGCGTGAACGCGTAGACGTCGACGCCCGCCTCGGCGGCCGGCTCCGGGTGCGTACCCGGGTCGGAGGAGATCACGGTGGGCTCGGCCAGCCACGGGGCGAGCTTCGCGGCCTTGGCGAACTTCGAGCTGAACTCACCGAACGTGAGGTGCTGCGACTTGTTCTCGATCAGGCCGTGGGTCGCGATGTCCCAGAACGCGGTGGAGCCGCCGTTGCCGAGGACGACCTCGTAGCCGTCGGGCAGCCCGAACAGCTCGGTGATGCCCTCGCGCACCTGGCCGACCAGGTTCTTGACCGGGGCCTGGCGGTGAGAGGTGCCGAGGAGGGACGTACCGGTGGCGGCCAGGGCGTCCAGCGCCTCCACCCGCACCTTGGAGGGGCCCGCGCCGAATCGACCGTCGGCGGGCTTGATGTCAGCAGGAATCCGGATCTCAGCCACGGAAGGGAGGTTAGCCGGTGGGGGAAACCTGGGTGAAACCTGGTCCGTCGGGTGAGACGGCGTTTCGGTGGGCGGACGTCCTGGAGTCGTGCCCCCCACCACCTCCGTCCGGACGGTCCTCCTCGATCTCGCCCACTCCCGGCTTCGCTCGAGCGGGGGACCCCCACGGGCTGGTTTGCTGGAGGAATGCCGGATCTCGAAGGTGAGCTGCGCAGGGCCGTCCGGGGCGACGTCGGCTTCGACGTGACCTCCCGGGCGCTCACCACCATGGACGCGTCCAACTACCGGCGGGTCCCGCTCGGGGTCGTGGCACCCCGGGATGCCGACGACGTGGCGGCCGTGCTGGAGGTGTGCCGGGCGCACGGGGTGCCGGTCGTCGCGCGCGGCGGGGGCACGTCGATCGCGGGGCAGGCCACCGGCACCGGGGTGGTGCTGGACTTCACCCGGTACATGAACCGGTTGGTCGCCCTGGATCCGCGGGCGCGGACGGCCGTCGTGCAGCCGGGGCTGGTCCTCGACCGGCTCCAGGAGGCCGCCGCCCCGCACGGACTGCGTTTCGGCCCCGACCCCTCCACCCACAGCCGCTGCACGCTCGGCGGGATGATCGGCAACAACTCGTGCGGTTCCCACTCGGTGGCGTGGGGGACGACGGCGGACGGTGTGCGCGAGCTGGAGGTCGTCACCGCGCGCGGGCGGTCGCTGCGGCTCGGGCAGGGCTGGGCGGGGGCGCCGGACGGGCTGCGCGGGCTGGTGGACGGGGAACTCGCCCGGCTGCGGACCGGCTTCCCCCAGCTGCCCCGCCGTATCTCGGGGTACGCGCTGGACGCCCTGCTGCCCGAGAACGGGGCCGACGTCGCCCGTTCCTTCTGCGGCAGCGAAGGCACCCTGGGCGTGCTCACGGAGGCTGTCCTACGGCTCGTCGAGGCGCCACGCGCGCGCGTGCTCGCGGTGCTCGGGTACGCCGACGAGGGCGCCGCCGCCGAGGCCGCGGCCGGGCTGCTGCCGTTCGGGCCGCTGACGGTGGAGGGCATGGCGGCCGACCTGGTGCCGTCCGGCGCGGCGGCCGTAATGCCGCGGGGCGGGGCCTGGCTGTTCGTGGAGACGGGCGGCGACTCGGAGAGCGAGGCACACGCGCGTGCGGAGGCGATCGTGCGCGCGGCGGACGTCCTGGACGCGCGGGTCGTGCGGGACCCCGCCGGGCAGCGGGCGCTGTGGCGGATCCGCGAGGACGCGAGCGGGACGGCGACCCGGATGAGGGACGGCACGGAGGCCTGGCCCGGCTGGGAGGACTGCGCGGTGCCACCGGCCCGGCTCGGCGCGTATCTGCGGGACTTCCGGGGGCTGCTCAGGGACCACGGCCTGCGCGGCACGCCGTACGGGCACTTCGGGGACGGCTGCATCCACGTCCGCATCGACTTCGACCTGCTGACGGGGGCGGGGATCGCCCGCTTCCGTCGTTTCTCCGAGGAACTGGCCGAGCTGGTCGTGTCCCACGGCGGCTCCCTCTCCGGCGAGCACGGCGACGGACAGGCCCGGGCCGAGCTGCTGCCGAAGATGTACGGGGAGGAGATGGTCACGCTGTTCGAGCGGGCCAAGGCGGTCTGGGACCCCGACGACCTCCTCAACCCGGGGATGCTGGTGCGCCCCGCGCCTCTCGACGGCAACCTGCGCTTCGCCGTCCTCCCGCGCGAGCCGGTCGACGTGGCCTTCGGTTATCCGTCCGACGGCGGTGACTTCTCGGCGGCGGTACGGCGGTGTGTGGGCGTCGCGAAGTGCCGTACGGCGCCGCCCCCGGGAGCCGGGTCGGGGGCGCTGGCCGGGTCGGGGGTGATGTGCCCGTCGTTCCGCGCCACGGGCCGGGAGGAGCACTCCACGCGCGGGCGGGCCCGTCTGCTGCACGAGATGCTGGCCGGCGAGCTGGTGACCGACGGCTGGCGCTCGGCCGAGGTGCGGGACGCGCTGGACCTGTGCCTGTCCTGCAAGGGCTGTCGTTCCGACTGCCCCGTCGAGGTCGACATGGCCACCTACAAGGCGGAGTTCCTGCACCACCACTACGAGGGGCGTCGGCGCCCGGCCGCGCACTACAGCATGGGGCGGCTGCCGGTGTGGCTGCGGTGGGCGAGCCGGCTGCGGGCGGCCGCCCCGCTCAACGCGCTCGCGTCGGTCGGCCCACTGGCGGGCGTCGCCAAGCGACTGGCCGGGATCGCGGCGGAGCGGGACATCCCGCGACTGGCGCGACAGACGTTCAGCGGCTG
The DNA here is from genome assembly GCF_042737375.1 of Streptomyces sp. NPDC060000. Taxonomy (NCBI): domain Bacteria; kingdom Bacillati; phylum Actinomycetota; class Actinomycetes; order Kitasatosporales; family Streptomycetaceae; genus Streptomyces; species Streptomyces sp. NPDC060000. The sequence continues at coordinate 143,634 of NZ_JBHWUU010000007.1, read as the reverse complement.
GTGGCGCGGCAGGGCACGGGGGCACGGCCGCGGGCCCGCCCCCGGGACGGGTCGGACCGGCGACCTGGTCGTCCTGTGGCCCGACACCTTCACCGAGCACCTCTCGCCGTCCGTGGGCCGGGCCGCCGTGCGGGTGCTGGAGGCGGCGGGGCTGCGGGTGGCGCTGCCGCCGACCCTGCGGATGCGGGGCCGGCCGGTGGCCGACGGCCGATCGAGGAGCGCGGCCACGCTGCTCACCGCCCGCCGGGGCCGGGTCTGCTGCGGGCTGACGTACGTCTCCACCGGCCAGCTCGACCACGCGCGCGTGGTGCTGCGTCGCACGCTCGACCTGATGGAGCCGGTGCTGGAGACGGCCGCTCCGGTCGTCGTCCTGGAGCCGAGCTGCGCGGCCGCCCTGCGGACCGACCTGCCCGAGCTGCTGCACGACGACCCGCGCGCGGCCCGCCTCGCCGCCCGCGTCCTCACCTTCGCGGAGGTCCTGGAGCGCCACGCACCCGACTGGACCCCGCCCTGTCTGGACCGTCCCGCGGTCGGCCAGACCCACTGCCACCAGCACGCCGTCCTAGGCGACGCGGCCGAGCGGCGGCTGCGCGAGGCCGCGGGCCTCACCGGCGACCTGAGCGGCGGGTGCTGCGGCCTCGCCGGCAACTTCGGCTTCGAGAAGGGCCACTTCCAGGTGTCGGAGGCCTGCGCGCGCGAACAGCTCCTGCCGGCCGTACGGGACGCCCCGGAGCACGCGGTGGTCCTGGCGGACGGCTTCTCCTGCCGGACCCAGCTGGAACAGCTGGCGGGGACGCGGGCAAGGCACCTGGCGGAGGTACTGGCAGAGGGCCTGACGGACGGCCCGAAGGAGGCGCCCGCGGACGGGTAGGCCCAGGGTCCGGCGGACGGTGGGCGGATCGTCGGATGGGGGATGGGGTGGAAGCGGCGGATGGGGGATGGGGTGGAAGCGGCGGATCGGTCCGTGCATGCGGGTGGTGGGCGTGGCTGATCACGGGATGGGCGCGGTCGGACTCCTACGCTGGCCGCGACGGTCGTCCGGCGATCCGGACGGGCGATCGGAACGGTCACTCGAAGGAGCCCCGCGCATGAGCCTGCGTGTCCAGTCCATCACCCGTGACGAGCACCTGGCGTTCGTCGCGGCCCGTTCCTCCGCCAGCCATCTGCAGATCCCGTCCTGGGGGGACGTGAAGCCGGACTGGCGGGCGGAGAGCCTGGGCTGGATCGACGACGACACGGGTGCGCTCGTGGGGGCGGGCCTGGTGCTGTTCCGGCCGCTTCCGGGACTGAAGAGGTACCTGGCGTATCTGCCCGAGGGGCCGCTGGTCGACTGGCACGCGCCGGACCTGGTCGAACGCTGGCTGGAGCCGATGCTCGCGCGGCTCAGGGCGCAGGGCGCGTTCTCGGTGAGGATGGGCCCGCCCGTCGTCGTACGGCGGTGGAGCGCCGACGCGGTCAAGGCGGCCATCGCCGACCCGGACGCCCACCGGCTGCGGGACGCCGAGGCGACCTCGTGCGAGCCGCGCGCCGTCGACGTCGCCGACCGGCTGCGCCGGGCCGGCTGGCAGCGGACCGAGCCGGGCGGGGAGGACGGCTTCGCGGCCGGCCAGCCCCGCTACGTCTTCCAGGTCCCGTTCGCCGGCCGCACTCTGGAGGAGGTGCACGGCGGCCTCAACCAGCAGTGGCGGCGCAACATCAAGAAGGCGGAGAAGGCGGGCGTGAAGGTCGTCCGGGGCGGTGCGGAGGACCTCCCGGCGTTCTACGGGCTGTACACCGAGACCGCCGAGCGCGACCGTTTCGTCCCGCGCCCCCTGTCCTACTTCCAGCGTATGTGGAGCGCGCTGAACGCCGAACACCCCGACCGGATGCGGCTGTACCTCGCCCACCACGACGGCGAGATCCTCGCCGCGGCGACCATGCTGACCGTCGGCGAGCACGTCTGGTACTCCTACGGCGCCTCCACCAGCCGCAGACGCGAGGTCCAGCCGAACAACGCCATGCAGTGGCGCATGATGGCCGACGCCCATGAACTCGGGGCCGCCGTCTACGACTTGCGGGGCATCACCGACACCCTGGAGGAGTCCGACCACCTGCTCGGCCTGCTCCGCTTCAAGGCGGGCACTGGCGGACAGGCCGTGGAGTATCTGGGCGAGTGGGACTTCCGGCTCAACAAGCTGCTGCACAGGGCACTGCACCTCTACATGGCGCGCAGATAGCTGCCGACGCCAACTCCCAGGTTCTCCAAGGGTATTCACAGGAGGGCTTTGCTCATTTTGCCGTTCTCCCGAATGAGAAGCGTGTAAGTTTCTGGGTGTCGGGAACCGGACGCGGAATTCCTGAACGGTTGACGAAAGTACAGCGCCATCTCCCCCCTAGGAGTCGCAATGAGCTTCAAGAAGCTGGCCCCGCTGCCCCCCAAGCCCAAGTCGAAGCAGCTCCCGCCTCCCCCGAAGCCCAAGCCGAAGAAGAAGCTCCAGCCGCAGCCCCCGCTGCCCGGCCGGGACAACTGAGTAGCTCCTGAAAAGGGCCGATGGTGCACCGTCGGCCCTTCTTTCTATTGTTCCTGAGCTGGAGGCGCGAAATGGGCAAGGAATATGAGGAAGGGGAGGAAGACGCGGAGGGAGAAGAATTCGCGTACGAAACTCCCGCCATTCCGGCCCGGACCGCGTTCCGTCGCTTCTTTCCGCTGACCGGAGGGCTGCGGAAATGGCTGGTGATCGTCTGGGTGTGCACGGTCCTCGCCGCGCTCGCCGAAACCGAGGCGATCCTGCTCTTCGGTGAACTCACCGACAACGCCCTGCGGCAGGGCTCGCTCGGCGCGTTCTGGGCGCCGGCCGCGAAGTGGCTGGCCGTCGCCGTCGTCGGCGCGCTCGTCGCCTACGCGGGCAACTCCCTTGCCGCCTGGGCCACCGAACGCTTCGTGATGCGGCTGCGCGAGCATGTCTTCGACCACGTACAGCGGTTGCCGCCCCATTTCTTCCAACGCCACCGCCAGGGCGACCTGTTGTCCCGTCTGACGAGTGACGTCGAGGCGATCGAGACGATGGTCGTGTCCGGGCTTGTGGGCGCGGCCTCGGCGGTCTTCAGCGCGCTCTTCTACGCGGCCGCCGCCTTCTGGCTGCGCTGGGACCTGGCCGCCGCCACCTTCGTCCTGGCCCCGCTCTTCTGGCTGGCGGCCCGCCGCTTCTCGGGCGCCATCAAGGACGTGTCGAGGGCCGGCCGGGCGGCCGACGGGGCGATCACCTCCGTCGTCGAGGAGTCCCTCGGCAACATCGTGCTCACCCAGGCCTACGACCGTCGCGACGCCGAACGCCGGCGCCTGCACGAGGAGGCGACCGCCTGGTTCCGCGCCTCCGTGCGGTCGACCCGGTTGAACGAGGCGTACGAGCAGCTGGTGCAGGTCATCGAGACGGTCTGCGTGCTCGCGGTGATCGGCATCGGTGCCTGGGAGATCTCCACCGGCCGGATGACCCTCGGCCAGCTCCTCGCCTTCGCCGCCTTCCTCGGCTACCTCTACCCACCCGTCCAGGGCCTGGCCCAGCTCGGCCTGACCGTCACCGCGGCCACGGCCGGCGCCGAACGGCTGATCGAGATCCTGGACGTCGAACCCTCGGTCGGTGACCCCGAAAGCGCCGTGGAGGTGGGCCGCCCGGACGGCACGGTCGAGGTGAGGGACGTCGGCTTCCGCTACCCCGGCGCGGACCGGAGCGCCCTGGAGGGACTGTCGTTCACCGTGCGCCCCGGCGAGCTGGTGATCATCACCGGCCCGAGCGGCGCGGGCAAGTCCACGGTCTCCAAGCTGCTGCTGCGTTTCTACGACCCGGACGCGGGTGACGTCCTGCTCGACGGCGTACCCCTACGGGATTTCCCGCTGGCCCGGCTGCGCGAGTACGTGACGCTGCTCCCGCAGGAGACGCTCGTCCTGCACGACACCGTCCGCGCGAACATCGCCTGCGGCCGGCCCGGCGCCAGCGACCAGGCGATCGAGGAGGCGGCACGGGCTGCCGACGCGCACGGCTTCATCGCCGCGCTCCCCGACGGCTACGACACCAGGGTCGACCCCAACTCCGCCCGCCTCTCCGGCGGTCAGCTGCAACGCCTGGCGATCGCCCGGGCGATCCTGCGCGACGCACCGGTCCTGGTCCTGGACGAGCCGACGACGGGACTGGACGCGATGGCCGCCCGCCGGGTCGTGAAGCCGCTGCGCCGCCTGATGGCCGGCCGCACCACGATCATGATCACGCACGACCTCAACCTCGCCCCCGACGCCGACCGCATCCTCGTCGTGGACGGCGGCCGTATCGCGGAGGCGGGCCGCCACGAGGAACTCCTGGCCCGCGGCGGCGCGTACGCCAGGCTGCACCGCTCACAGAACAACGCGGTGATGGACACGGGCGAGCTGAGGCTCCCGTTGTTCGAGGCGGCGCCGATGCCGGTGGCGGCTGCGGCGTCGGCAGCAGCGGGGGCGGCACAGGCGCCGGGGCCACACCAGGCGTACGGCTACGACGACGGATACGTCGACCAGGCCGGCCCTTACGGGCAGGGGTACGGGAACGAGTACGGATACGGGAACGGGAACGGGAACGAGTACGGATACGGGAACGGGAACGGATCTGCGTACGAGCACGGGCAGCCGTACGCGTACGCGTACGTGTCCGCCCCGGAGGCGTACGCCCCGGAGGCCCACGCCCCGCAGGCGTACGCCGCGGCCGGGGCTTACGGAAACGGAACCGCAACCGGAGTCGGATCCCCACCCCCACCCCCACCCGCACCCGGACCCGCCCCCGGCGCCTGGGCCGTGCAGCAGGCCGCCCAGGGTGCGTACGGAACCGTCCCGACGACCCTCGCCGACGGCCGCCCGCTGTTCCGTGACGAGGAGTACGGGGCGCCGCCGGGCATCTGACGTCTCACAGCCCGAGACAGCGGCATAACGGGTTCACACACCTGACGAAGTCCACTACCCTGGACTTGACAGTGCAGCGTGATGTACGCATCCAGTGCCGAGCCCCAGGACCGCCCGTGACTGCCCCCGACACCGCCGCCACACCCCGGCTCACCCCCGGCGCCACACCGGCCGACGCCCCCGGCCGCCTGGGTGCCCTCGGTCCGGTCGGCCTCGTGCTCGCCGGAGGGATCTCGGTGCAGTTCGGCGGCGCGCTGGCGGTGACGCTGATGCCGAGGGCGGGCGCGCTGGGCGTGGTGGCGCTGCGGTTGCTGGTCGCGGCGGTGGTCCTGCTCGTGGTCTGCCGGCCACGGCTGCGCGGTCACTCCCGTACGGACTGGGGCACGGTCGTCGTCTTCGGCGTCACGCTGGCCGCGATGAACGGCCTCTTCTACCAGGCGCTGGACCGCATCCCGCTGGGTGCGGCGGTGACGCTGGAGGTCCTCGGTCCCCTCACGCTGTCGGTCGTGGTCTCGCGCCGCGCGCTGAACCTGGTCTGGGCGGGTCTGGCCCTCGTGGGCGTCTTCCTGCTCAGCGGGGGTGGCGGAGGCGGCGGAGGGTTCGGCGGGGACCTCGATCCGGCGGGCGTAGCGTTCGCGCTGGGGGCGGGAGTGATGTGGGCGGCGTACATCGTCTTCAGCGCCCGCACCGGCCGTCGTTTCCCGAAGGCGGACGGCCTGGCCCTGGCGATGGCGGTGGGCGCGCTGCTCTTCCTCCCCCTGGGCCTCGCCGAGTCGGGCGCGAAACTGGCCGACCCGGTGACGCTGGGCCTGGGCGCGGCGGTGGCCATGCTCTCCTCGGTCCTCCCCTACACCCTCGAACTCCTCGCCCTGCGCCGCCTGCCGGCCTCGACCTTCGCGATCCTGATGAGCCTGGAACCGGCCATCGCCGCCACGGCGGGCTTCCTCATCCTCGACCAGGCCCTGACCACGACCCAGGCGGCGGCGATCGCCCTGGTCGTCGCGGCGAGCATGGGCGCGGTGCGGACACAGGTGGGACGCGCGAAGACGGCGGTCCCGGAGGCCTGACGAGCACCTCGACCCACCGCCCCGGGGCAGAAGGCTGAGTCGCCTCGGACCCGGAGCTCGATGCCCCCGGGCGCCCGGAGCTCGATGCCCCCGGGCCCCTGGAGCTTGGTGCCGCCCGTGCCGGAGCCAGATGCCGCCCCGTGTGACGCCGCCCCGGGGCGGGAGCGTGACGCCGTCCGGGAGTGGAGCGCGGCGAACGGTCCGAGGCCCTTGGCGAAGACGTCCGGCGGTCGACGGGAGGCACCCCGGCCGGCCCCCGGGCCGCCTCCCGGGGAAATTCATGCAAGCATGCTTGATTGTTTCTTGTGCCGCTGCCATGCTCCACCCCATGGCCGATCCGACCCCCGTGCTCGACGACCTCCGGGCCGAAAGCGACGAACTCGACCGGCTGGTCGCCGAGTTGAGCCCGGAACGATGGACGCTACCGACGCCCGCCCCAGGCTGGACCGTCGCCCACCAGATCGCGCACCTCGCGTGGACCGACCACTCCTCCGCGCTGGCCGTGACCGATCAGGACGCGTTCGCCCGCGAGGTCGAGAAGGCGCTGGCCGCGCCCGGGGACTTCGTGGACAACGGTGCCCAGGAGGGGGCGGAGAAGCCGCCCGGGCGGGCGCTCGCGGACTGGCGGGCCGGCCGCGAGGCCCTGTCGGACGCCCTGCGGAAGGCGCCCGCGGGAGCGAGTTTCCCCTGGTACGGCCCGCCCATGTCGGCCGCCTCCATGGCCACCGCCCGGCTCATGGAGACCTGGGCCCATGGCCAGGACGTGGCGGACGCGCTGGGCGCGGTACTCGCACCCACCGACCGGCTCCGGCACATCGTCCGGCTCGGCGTCCGCACCCGTGACTTCGCCTTCGGCTTGCACGGACTGTCCACACCGTTCGAGGAGTTCCGCGTGGAACTCAGCGGACCGTCCGGCGAGTTGTGGACGTACGGCCCCGAAGACGCCACGGACCGCGTCACCGGCTCCGCCCTCGACTTCTGTCTCCTGGTGACCCAGCGGGCCCACCGTGCCGACCTCGCGCTGCGCGCCGAAGGCTCCGACGCCGACCACTGGCTGGACATCGCCCAGGCCTTCGCCGGCCCGCCCGGCAGCGGCCGTCCGCCGAAGGGAGCCGCCCGGTGACGGTCCTGCGGATCGGCAACGCCTCCGGCTTCTACGGCGACCGCTTCGACGCCCTGCGCGAGATGCTCACCGGCGGCGAACTCGACGTCCTCACCGGCGACTACCTCGCCGAACTGACCATGCTGATCCTCGGCCGCGACCGGCTGAAGGACCCCGCCGCCGGATACGCCCGCACCTTCCTCCGGCAACTCGAGGAGTCCCTCGGCCTCGCCCACGACCGCGGCGTGCGGCTCGTCACCAACGCCGGTGGCCTCAACCCGGCTGGACTCGCCGACGCCGTACGGCAGTTGGCGGCCCGGCTCGGCATCCCGGTCCGTGTCGCACACGTCGAGGGCGACGACCTCGGCGCCGGGTATCCGGGCAGCCTCACCGCCCACGCCTACCTCGGTGGCTTCGGTATCGCCGCGTGTCTGCGCGAGGGCGCGGACGTCGTCGTCACCGGCCGGGTCACCGACGCGGCGCTCGTCACCGGTCCCGCCGCCGCGCACTTCGGCTGGGGGCCCGAGGACTACGACCGGCTCGCGGGCGCCGTCGTCGCCGGACACGTCCTGGAGTGCGGTACGCAGGCCACCGGCGGCAACTACGCCTTCTTCGCCGAAGGCGGCCACGACCTGCGGCGACCCGGCTTCCCGCTCGCCGAGATCCACGAGGACGGCAGCTGCGTCGTCACCAAGCACCCCGGCACCGGTGGCTTCGTCGACGTCGGCACGGTGACCGCCCAGCTGCTGTACGAGACGGCGGGCGCCCGGTACGCGGGACCCGACGTCACGGCCCGCCTGGACACCGTCCGGCTCATCCAGGACGGCCCCGACCGGGTACGGATCCACGGCGTTCGCGGGGAGGCCCCGCCGCCGACCCTCAAGGTCGGCCGCACCCGCCTCGGCGGTTTCCGCAACGAGGTCGTGTTCGTGCTCACCGGCCTGGACATCGAGGCCAAGGCGGCGCTCGTGAAGGGACAGATGGCGCAGGTGTTCGCCAAGGCGCGTCCGGCGGAGGTCCGTTGGGAGCTGGTACGCACCGACCGGGCCGACGCCGACACCGAGGAGACCGCCAGCGCCCTGCTCCGGCTCGTCGTGCGGGACCCCGAACAGGACCTCGTGGGACGGGCGTTGAGCGGGGCAGCCATCGAGCTGGCGCTGGCCGGTTACCCCGGCTTCCATGTGCTCGCGCCGCCCGGGAAGGGTTCCCCCTACGGGGTGTTCGAGGCCGCGTACGTGCCCCAGGAGGACGTCGAGCACCTCGCCGTCCTCGACGACGGCCGCCGCCTGCCCGTCGCCGCGCCCCCGGCCGCCGACACCCTCGTACTCGAGGAGGTGCCGGAACCGGGCCTGCCGGACCCGGCGCCGTCCGGCCCGGTACGCCGCGCGCCCCTCGGCCTCGTCGCGGGCGCCCGCAGCGGCGACAAGGGCGGCGACGCCAACGTGGGGGTGTGGGTGCGGACCGACGAGGCCTGGCGCTGGCTCGCCCACGAGCTGACGACCGACAGGTTCCGGCAGCTCATACCCGAGAGCCGGGAGCTGGCCGTCACCCGGCACACGCTGCCCCGGCTGCGCGCCCTGAACTTCGTCGTCGAGGGCATCCTCGGCGACGGCGTCGCCGCCCAGCACCGCTTCGACCCGCAGGCCAAGGCACTCGGCGAATGGCTGCGGTCCCGACACCTGGACATCCCGGAGGCCCTCCTGTGACGGCGCTCATGTCCGCCCTGGACACCCACGGCCCCGACTACCGCGCGCACCGCGAGGCCATGCTCGCCAAGCTCGGCGACCTGGACACCGAACACGCGAAGGCGCTGGCCGGGGGAGGGGAGAAGTACGTCGCCAGGCACCGCGCACGCGGCAAACTCCTCGCGCGCGAGCGCATCGAGCTGCTCCTCGACCCCGACACGCCGTTCCTGGAGCTGTCGCCGCTGGCCGCCTGGGGGAGCGACTACGCCGTCGGCGCCTCCCTCGTCACCGGCATCGGGGTCGTCGAGGGCGTGGAGTGCCTGATCACCGCCAACGACCCGACCGTGCGCGGAGGCGCCAGCAACCCGTGGTCCCTGAAGAAGGCCCTGCGCGCCAACGACATCGCCCTCGTCAACCGGCTGCCCTGCATCAGCCTGGTGGAGTCGGGCGGGGCCGACCTGCCGTCGCAGAAGGAGATCTTCATCCCGGGCGGGGCCGTCTTCCGCGACCTCACCCGGCTCTCCGCCGCCGGGATCCCGACCGTCGCCGTCGTCTTCGGGAACTCGACCGCCGGCGGCGCGTACGTCCCCGGCCTGTCCGACCACGTGATCATGGTCAAGGACCGGGCGAAGGTGTTCCTCGGCGGGCCACCGCTGGTGAAGATGGCCACCGGCGAGGAGAGCGACGACGAGTCGCTGGGCGGCGCGGAGATGCACGCGCGCGTGTCCGGTCTCGCCGACCACTTCGCCGTCGACGAGCGGGACGCGCTACGCCAGGCACGCCGTGTGGTGGCCCGCCTCAACCACCGCAAGGCGTACCGGGACCCCGGCCCGGCCCTCCCTCCCAAGTATGACGAGGACGAACTCCTGGGCATCGTCCCCGGGGATCTGCGCACCCCCTTCGACCCGCGCGAGGTGATCGCCCGGCTCGTCGACGCCTCCGACTTCGACGAGTTCAAGCCCCTCTACGGGACGAGCCTGGTCACCGGCTGGGCGGCCCTGCACGGCTACCCGGTCGGGATCCTGGCCAACGCCCAGGGCGTGCTCTTCAGCGCGGAGTCCCAGAAGGCCGCCCAGTTCATCCAGCTCGCCAACCAGCGCGACATCCCGCTCCTCTTCCTGCACAACACCACCGGCTACATGGTCGGCAGGGAGTACGAGCAGGGCGGCATCATCAAGCACGGCGCGATGATGATCAACGCGGTCTCCAACTCCCGGGTCCCGCACCTGTCCGTCCTCATGGGCGCCTCGTACGGCGCCGGCCACTACGGCATGTGCGGGCGCGCCTACGACCCGCGCTTCCTCTTCGCCTGGCCGAGCGCCAAGTCGGCGGTGATGGGCCCGCAGCAGCTCGCGGGCGTCCTGTCGATCGTCGCCCGGCAGTCGGCGACCGCGAAGGGGCAGCCCTACGACGACGACGCGGACGCGGCCCTGCGCGCCATGGTGGAGCAGCAGATCGAGTCCGAGTCGCTGCCGATGTTCCTGTCCGGGCGGCTGTACGACGACGGTGTCATCGACCCGCGCGACACCCGCACCGTCCTCGGCCTGTGCCTGTCGGCCGTCCACACCGCGCCCTATGAGGGAGCGCGGGGCGGCTTCGGCGTCTTCCGGATGTGAGGCTCATGATTACTACCGTTCTGGTGGCCAACCGCGGCGAGATCGCCTGCCGCGTCTTCCGCACCTGCCGCGAGGCGGGTATCCGCACCGTCGCCGTGCACTCGGACGCCGACGCGGACGCCCTCCACGCGCGCGTGGCCGACTCGGCCGTACGGCTGCCCGGCAGCGCGCCCGCGGACACCTACCTGCGTGCCGACCTCGTGGTGAAGGCCGCCGTCGGCGCCGGCGCGGACGCCGTCCACCCCGGCTACGGCTTCCTCTCCGAGAACGCCGACTTCGCGCGCGCCGTCCTGGCCGCGGGCCTCGTCTGGATCGGGCCGCCGCCCGAGGCGATCGAGGCGATGGCGTCCAAGACCCGCGCCAAGCAGCTCATGGGGCTCGCGCCGCTTCCCCCGGACGAGGTGCGGGAGTCCGACCTGCCGGTGCTGGTCAAGGCGGCCGCGGGCGGCGGCGGGCGCGGGATGCGTGTCGTGCGGCGCCCGGAGGAGCTGGGCGCCGCGCTGGACAGCGCCAGGGCCGAGGCCGCGAGCGCCTTCGGTGACGGCGAGGTGTTCGTCGAGCCGTACATCGAGAACGGCCGTCATGTCGAGGTGCAGATCCTCGCCGACACGCACGGCACCGTGTGGGCGCTGGGCACCCGTGACTGCTCCCTCCAGCGACGGCACCAGAAGGTCGTCGAGGAGGCGCCCGCCCCCGGGCTGCCGGAGGAACTCACCGAGGAGCTGCGCGAGCTGGCCGTCCGCGCCGCCCGGGCCGTGGACTACGTCGGCGCGGGCACCGTCGAGTTCCTGGTCGCCGACGGCCGGGCGCACTTCCTGGAGATGAACACCCGCCTCCAGGTCGAACACCCCGTCACGGAGGCGGTCTTCGGCCTCGACCTGGTGGCCGAGCAGATCCGGGTCGCCGAGGGCGCCGCCCTGGACGCCGAACCCCCACGCGCGCGTGGCCACGCCGTCGAGGCCCGCCTCTACGCCGAGGACCCGGCGAACGACTGGACCCCGCAGACCGGCACCCTGCACCGGCTGACCGTCCCGCCGGGTGTCCGCCTGGACACCGGATTCGGCGACGGCGACCCGATCGGCGTCCACTACGACCCCATGCTCGCCAAGGTCGTCGCGCACGCGCCCACGCGCGCGGAGGCGATCCGCGCACTCGCGGGCGCGCTGGAACGGGCCACGATCCACGGCCCCACCACCAACCGCGACCTCCTCGTCCGCTCCCTGCGTCACGAGGAGTTCACCTCGGCCCGCATGGACACCGGCTTCTACGACCGCCACCTGGCCACGCTCACCGAACCGGCCCATGACCCGTACGCCCCGCTGGCGGCGGCCCTCGCCGAAGCAGCCGGTCCTTCCCGCTCCCGCTTCGGCGGCTGGCGCAACCTGCCCTCACAGCCGCAGGTCAGGCGCTATGCGCTGGGCGGCGAGGAACACGAGGTCCACTACCACCACACGCGGACCGGCCTCACGGCCGAGGGCGTCCAGGTGGTGCACGCAGGTCCCGGGCTCGTCGTCCTGGAGATCGACGGCATCCGGCGCCGCTTCGAGGTCGCCCGCTACGGCGACCGCGTCCACGTCGACGGCGCCGCTCTCACCGCGCTGCCGCGTTTCCCCGCCCCGCAGGCCCAGCACGCCCCCGGCTCGCTGCTCGCGCCGATGCCCGGCACGGTCGTCAAGCTCGCGGACGGACTCATCACCGGATCGAGTGTCCGGGCCGGTGAACCGCTGCTGTGGCTCGAAGCGATGAAGATGCAACACGTCATTTCGGCCCCGGTGGAAGGGACCGTGACGGCGTTGCCGGTGACGACAGGACAGCAAGTGCAGGTCGGTACTCTGCTGGCGGTAGTACGGGAGACCTAGGGGCGCGGAGCCGCATCGACCTGCGGCTCCGCCGCGCGAGCGCGACCAGCCACGACGAACCCGCACGCGAAGGAGCCACCATGACCACCCTCATCGAATCCGACGAACACAAGGCACTCCGCAAGGCGGTCTCGTCCTTCGCCAGGACGCACACCGACGCCGAGGGCCTCTGGCAAGCAGCCGCCAAGCTCGGCTACATCGGCGTCAACCTGCCGGAGGCGTACGGCGGCGGAGGCGGCGGCATCGCCGAACTCTCCCTCGTCCTCGAGGAGCTGGGCGCCGCGGGCAACCCCCTCCTCATGATGATCGTCTCCCCGGCGATCTGCGGCACGGTCATCGCCCGCTTCGGCACCGGGGCCCAGAAGCGGGAGTGGCTGCCCGCCCTGGCCGACGGCAGCCGCCTCATGGCCTTCGGCATCACCGAACCCGACGCCGGCTCCAACAGCCACCGCATCACCACCACCGCCCGCCGCGACCCCGCGAGCGGCGACTGGCTGCTGACCGGCCGCAAGGTCTTCGTCTCCGGCGTCGACATCGCCGACGCCACCCTGATCGTCGGCCGCACCGAAACCGTATCCCCGAAAGAGGGCCGCACCGGCGGCCTCAAGCCCTGCCTGTTCATCGTCCCGCGCGACGCGCCCGGCTTCACCCGCCGCCCCATCGACATGGAACTGCACGGCGCGGAGAAGCAGTTCGAGCTCGTCCTGGACGACGTGCGGCTGCCCGCGGAGGCGCTCGTCGGGGACGAGGGCGCGGGCCTGCTGCAACTCTTCGCCGGTCTCAACCCCGAGCGCATCATGACGGCCGCCTTCGCGATCGGCATGGGCCGCTACGCGCTCTCCCGCGCGATCGAGTACGCGCGCGAGCGCACCATCTGGAAGACCCCGATCGGCGCCCACCAGGCCATCGCCCATCCCCTCGCGCAGGCCCACATCGACCTCGAACTGGCCCGTCTGATGATGCAGAAGGCCGCCCACCTGTACGACGCCGGGGACGACGCCGGAGCGGGCGAGGCCGCCAACATGGCCAAGTACGCGGCCGGGGAGGCCTGTGTGAGGGCGGTCGACCAGTCCGTGCACACCCTCGGGGGCAACGGCCTCACGCGCGAGTTCGGCCTCGCCTCGCTGATAACCGCCTCCCGGGTGGCTCGCATCGCCCCGGTGAGCCGGGAGATGATTCTCAACTACGTCTCCCACCAGACCCTGGGCCTGCCCAAGTCGTACTGAACGGTCCGAACGGTCTGAACGGCCCGAAGCGCCTGCACCGGCACGCCGTCGTGCCCGGCGCGCGAGGAGGAACCATGTTCCGCAGCGAGTTCGCAGACGTCCCGCCCGTGGAACTCCCCATCCACGACGCCGTGCTGGGCCGCGCCGCCGAGTTCGGCGAGCTGCCGGCGCTCGTCGACGGCACGGACGGTACGACCCTCACGTACGACCATGTGGACCGGTTCCACCGGCGGGTCGCCGCAGCGCTCGCCGAGGCCGGAGTCCGCAAGGGGGACGTGCTGGCCCTGCACAGCCCCAACACCGTCGCCTTCCCGCTCGCCTTCTACGCGGCCACGCGCGCGGGCGCCACGGTCACCACCGTGCACCCGCTCGCCACCGCCGAGGAGTTCGCCAAGCAGCTCGGCGACTCCGCCGCGCGTTGGATCGTCACCGTCTCCCCGCTGCTGCAGACGGCCCGGCGGGCGGCCGAACTCTCGGGTGGCGTCAAGGAGATCTTCGTCTGCGACACCGCCGCCGGGCACCGCTCGCTGATCGACATGCTCGCCTCGGCGGCCCCCGAACCACAGGTGGACATCGATCCGGTGGAGGACGTCGCGGCCCTGCCGTACTCCTCCGGCACCACCGGCGTCCCCAAGGGCGTGATGCTCACCCACCGGCAGATCGCCACCAACCTCGCCCAGCTCCGGTCCGTGATGTCCGCGGGCCCCGGCGACCGCATCCTCGCGGTGCTGCCCTTCTTCCACATCTACGGCCTGACCGCCCTGATGAACGCGCCCCTGCGCCAGGGCGCCACCGTCGTGGTGCTGCCCCGCTTCGACCTGGAGACGTTCCTCGCGGCCATCCAGAACCACCGCATCACCGGCCTGTACGTGGCCCCGCCGATCGTCCTCGCCCTCGCCAAGCACCCGGCGGTCGCCCAGTACGACCTGTCGTCCCTGCGGTACGTCGTCAGCGCGGCCGCGCCCCTGGACGCCGACCTGGCCGCCGCGTGCTCCGAGCGCCTGAACCTGCCCCCCGTCGGCCAGGCCTACGGCATGACGGAACTGTCCCCGGGCACGCATGTCGTCCCGATCGACGCCATGCGGGACGCCCCCGCTGGCACCGTCGGCAAGCTCATCCCCGGCACCGAGATGCGGATCGTGGCCCTCGGCGACCCCGGCAAGGACCTCGGCGTCGGCGAGGCCGGCGAGATCCTCATCCGGGGACCGCAGATCATGAAGGGCTACCTGGGCCGCCCCGACGCCACCGCCGACATGATCGACGGCGACGGCTGGCTGCACACGGGCGACGTCGGACGGGTCGACGCGGGCGGCTGGCTGTTCGTCGTCGACCGGGTCAAGGAACTGATCAAGTACAAGGGCTTCCAGGTGGCCCCGGCCGAACTGGAGGCTCTCCTGCTCACCCACCCCGGCATAGCGGACGCGGCCGTCATCGGCGTCTACGACGACGACGGCAACGAGATCCCGCACGCGTACGTGGTCCGCCAGCCCACGTCACCCGACCTCTCCGAGGGAGAGATCGCGATGTACGTCGCCGAGCGGGTCGCCCCCTACAAGCGCGTCCGCCAGGTCACGTTCATCGACGCCGTACCGCGCGCCGCCTCCGGGAAGATCCTGCGCCGCCAACTGAGGGAGCGTGCATGACGACCACCCTGGTCGGACGGACCCGTGTCCGGGGCGTCGAGACCCTCAGTCTCGACTCGCCCACCACCCGCAACGCCCTTTCACGCGCTCTCGTGAGCGAACTGACCGACGCGCTCGGGGAGTGCGACAAGGACGACGACGTGCGTGCCGTCGTCCTCACCCACACGGGCAACACCTTCAGCGCGGGCGCCGACCTGAAGGACCCCCCGCCGCCCCACGCGGTACCCGGGCTGCTCCGGCGGATCATCGAACTGCGCAAGCCCGTGGTGGCCCGGGTCGCCGGGCATGTGCGGGCGGGCGGCCTGGGCGTGCTCGGCGCCTGCGACATCGCGCTCGCGTCCGGGACGTCGACGTTCGCGTTCACCGAGGTGCGCATCGGGGTCGCGCCCGCCGTCATCTCGCTGCCGCTGCTGCCCCGCGTCGACCCGCGCGCCCTCGCCCGCTACTGCCTCACCGGCGAGACCTTCGGCGCGGCCGAGGCGGCCCGTATCGGCCTCGTCACCCATTCCGCAGGCGACGCCGACCTGGACGAGGCCCTCGCACCCGTCCTCGAAGGCCTGCGGCGGGCCGCGCCCGGGGCCCTGGCCAGGACGAAGGAGCTGCTCACGGCTAAGGTGCTGGAGGCCTTCGTCGAGGACGCGGGCGCGATGACCAGGCTCTCGGCCTCGTTGTTCGCCGGCCCCGACGCCCGTGAGGGAATGACGGCCTTCCTCGAACGACGGGATCCTCCATGGGTGTTGTGACCACGGACGACCGCGGACCGGGCGACCGCGCTCCCGGCGACCGCGGACCGGGCGACCGCGGGCCGGGCGACCGCGCTCCCGGCGACCGTGTTCCCAAGCAGGACCGCAGCCGGGCCACCCGGCAGCGGCTCCTGGCGGCCGCCGTGGCCTGCCTCGCC
The DNA here is from genome assembly GCF_042737375.1 of Streptomyces sp. NPDC060000. Lineage (NCBI taxonomy): Bacteria > Bacillati > Actinomycetota > Actinomycetes > Kitasatosporales > Streptomycetaceae > Streptomyces > Streptomyces sp. NPDC060000. Next base: position 127,632 of record NZ_JBHWUU010000007.1, on the reverse strand, counting down.
GAACGCGGCTGGGCGGGCTCCACGGTCTCCGTCGTCGCCGAACGCGCGGGCGTCTCCCGGGGCGCGGCCCAGCACCACTTCCCCACCCGCGAGGACCTGTTCACCGCGGCCGTCGAGTATGTCGCCGAGGAGCGCTCGGACGCGTTGCGCGCGCTGTTCCCGCAGGGGGCGACGGGCGACCGGCGCGGGGTCGTCACCGCCCTCGTGGACCTCTACACGGGCCCCCTCTTCCGCGCCGCCCTGCACCTGTGGGTGGCCGCCTCCAACGAGGAGCAACTGCGTCCACGCGTGACCGAGCTGGAAGCCCGCGTGGGCCGTGAGAGCCACCGCATAGCCGTCGAGCTCCTGGGCGCCGACGAGTCCGCGCCCGGCGTCCGCGAAACCGTCCAGGGCCTGCTGGACATGGCCCGCGGCCTCGGCCTCGCCAACCTCCTCACCGACGACGCAGGGCGCCGCGAGCGAGTGGTGGCCCAGTGGGCGGGACTCCTGGACAACGCACTGAGCTGATCCCCGTCCACGGGCCCGTCCCCCCGTCCACGGGCCGCCCCCCGTCCAAGGGCCCCGCCCGCGCCCGGTCCGTCGACCTGTCCGCCTGGAGGTGGGCCGACGAAACCCTGGTCTTCGCCCACCTCGGCTTCGAGTTCTGGAACTGGCCCTGGCTCAGCGAGGAGTTCCGCGCCCGACTGTCCCGGTTCCTGGACGGGCACAGCACGGTTCCTTCCGGGCAAGGTCTGAGCCCGAGGGACCGACCCGCGCGAGGGCGATCCCCGCGCGGACGGCCACCTCACGGGCTGAGCCGCTCCACCCGCCAGCTGCCGTCCGTCTCCGCCACGTAGCGCAGCCGGTCGTGCAGCCGGTTCAGGCGGCCCTGCCAGAACTCCACCGACTCCGGAGCCACCCGGAATCCGCCCCAGTGCGGCGGCACCGGCACCTGCTCGCCCTCCGGGTAGCGGGCCGCCAGCTCGGCGTAGGAGGCGTCGAGACCGGCGCGCGAGGCGATCACCGAGGACTGGGCGCTGGCCCAGGCGCCCAGCTGGGAGCCGTGCGGCCGGGTCCGGAAGTACGCGGCGGTCTCGTCGCGCCCGGTGCGCCGGGCCACGCCCCGCACGATGACCTGCCGGGCCATCGGATGCCAGGGGAAGAGCAGCGAGACGTGCGGGTTCTCGGCGAGGTCGCGGGCCTTGCGGGAGTCGTAGTTGGTGTAGAAGACGAAGCCCTGTTCGTCGAAGTGCTTCAGCAGCACCGTGCGGGAGCCGGGGCGGCCCTCGGCGTCCGCCGTGGAGACGACCATGGCGTTCGGTTCGAAGAGATGGGCCTCGACGGCCGCGTCCCTGAACCAGCGGGCGAACTGCTCCACGGGCGTCGCGGCCAGCTCGGCCTCGGAGAGCCCCTCGGCCCGGTACTGCTTGCGCATGGCGGCGGGATCGGGGCCGGGGCCGGGAGAGACGGCGTCTTCGTCGGTCACGGGGTCATCTTGCCGTACGGCCCCCACCGCGGAGCGACCCACCTGAGGTGGCACTGAGTGCCGCGACCACTCCCCAAACGTGGCACTCGGGGATATGGTGCAGATGCACCGTCGTGGCCGCCCCGTCCCGGCGAAGTGCCGGTCCGGTTGGGTGACCGACGGCCGCACCGGGCATCACTGGGTTGACCGCCCAGGACCGCGAGTCCCCGCACACGCGTGCACAGGACCGCGGATCCGCCGGCGCCATCCACCGCACACCCGCACGACACACATGCCACCGCCCGACATCCCACTGCCCCGCCCCGCCCCGCGACCCACCGCACACGACCACCCGCCCACGTCCCACATCCCGACCCCACGCCCAGCCGCACCGCCCGAGCCCACGACGCATCCCGTCGCACACATCACGAGGAGCCGCCTGATGTCCGACTTCGTACCCGGACTCGAAGGAGTCGTCGCGTTCGAGACGGAGATCGCCGAACCCGACAAGGAGGGCGGCGCCCTGCGGTACCGGGGCGTCGACATCGAGGACCTCGTCGGTCACGTCTCCTTCGGCAACGTCTGGGGCCTGCTCGTCGACGGCGCCTTCAACCCCGGCCTGCCGCCCGCCGAACCGTTCCCGATCCCCGTCCACTCCGGCGACGTCCGCGTCGACGTGCAGTCCGCGCTCGCCATGCTCGCACCCGTCTGGGGCCTCAAGCCACTCCTCGACATCGATGCCGAGCAGGCCCGCGCCGACCTCGCCCGCGCCGCCGTCATGGCCCTCTCCTACGTCGCCCAGTCCGCGCGCGGCCAGGGCCGCCCGATGGTCCCGCAGCGGGAGATCGACAAGGCACAGTCCGTCGTCGAGCGGTTCATGATCCGCTGGCGGGGCGAGCCGGACCCCAAGCACGTGGCCGCGGTCGACGCCTACTGGACGTCGGCGGCCGAACACGGCATGAACGCGTCCACTTTCACGGCACGCGTGATCGCGTCCACGGGCGCTGACGTCGCCGCCGCCCTGTCCGGAGCCGTGGGAGCCATGTCGGGCCCGCTGCACGGCGGCGCCCCTTCCCGTGTCCTCGGCATGATCGAGGAGATCGAGCGGACCGGGGACGCGGAGGCGTACGTAAGACAGGCCCTCGACAGGGGCGAGCGCCTGATGGGCTTCGGCCACCGGGTGTACCGCGCCGAGGACCCACGCGCGCGTGTGCTGCGCCGTACGGCCCGCGAGCTGGGCGCGCCCCGCTTCGAGATCGCCGAAGCCCTGGAGAAGGCGGCCCTCGCGGAGCTCCACGCACGCCGCCCCGACCGGGTCCTGGCGACGAACGTCGAGTTCTGGGCGGCGATCATCCTGGACTTCGCGGAGGTCCCGGCGCACATGTTCACCTCGATGTTCACCTGCGCCCGTACGGCGGGCTGGTCGGCGCACATCCTGGAGCAGAAGCGCACCGGCCGCCTGGTCCGCCCCTCGGCCCGCTACATCGGCCCGGGCTCCCGCAACCCCCGGGAGATCGAGGGCTACGGGGCCATCGCGGGCTGAGCGGCACCCGGCTGAGCACGGCGACACGGCATCGGCGTCACGCGGGGCTGAGCAGCTCCGCGTGATGCCGCTCGGCCACCAGCGGATGGGCCCGCAGCTTGCCCTTGAGCTCGTTGAAGCCGTACTCGGCGAACAGCGGGTTGGCCGGGTCGTCGGTCACGCCGGGCGCGGCGGAGGCGTGCGGGAAGGGCAGCGGCTCGACACGGGCGTCCAGCCGGGGGTTGTAGAAGAACGGCACGGAGAACCGCTCGACGGCGCTGGGCGGCGACACGACCCGGTGGTTGGTGGCCACGAGATAGCCGTTGGTCGCCACCTCCAGCAGCTCGCCCAGGTTGACGACGAAGGCGCCCGGCAGCGGCGGGACGTCATGGAACAGCCCGTCCGCTCGCTGCACCTGGAGCCCGCCGACCTCGTCCTGGAGCAGGAGCGTGAGGAAGCCGTAGTCCTTGTGCGCGCCGACCCCCTGGCCGGCCCCGTCGCCCGCACTGCCGGGATACCGCACGAGCTTCAGATGCGGATGCGCACGCTCCCCGAAGACCGGGTCGTAGAAGTCGACGGGCGCCCCGATCGAGGCGAGCAGTTCGTGCAGCAGCTTCTCCGCGACGGCGCTCAGCCGCTCGATCCAGGCGAGTGCGGCGGCCCGCAGCGCGGGCAGCCCGGCGGGCCACTGGTTGGGCCCTTCCAGCCACCAGTAGGCGGGCTCGCCCGGGCCGGGCGTCCGGGCGGGCCGCTCGGCCCCTATGTCGAGTTGGTCGCGCCAGTCCTGCCGCCCGCCGGTCCGCTCGTCACCGGTGCGTGTGTAGCCGCGGAAGTGCGGCGAGTTCACGTTGTCGATCGCGAGCCGTTCGGCTTCGGGCAGGGCGAAGAAGGCGCGCATGGCGGCGAGCAGCTCGCCGGTCTCCCGGTCCCCGACCCCGTGCCCGACGAGCTGGAAGAACCCGACGTCGTGCGCGGCACTGTGCAGCTGCGCGTGCAGCAGCGCCCGCGCCTGGGGACCGCGGCCGGCGGCGGAGAGATCGATGATCGGCAGTTGCTGGTACGACGGGTTCGTCATGGTACGTCCGCAGGTGTACGGGGCCCGGCCGCCACCGTGGGTGGGGGGCGGCGCAAGGGTGCCAAGTGGGCGGGAGGGAGGAAACGCAGGCGGATGGAAACCGCGGGAGGGCTGGAAGGCTCAGCGGGAGCGTCGACAGCCCATGCTCGTGACGCGGACGTAGTCCACGTGGCGGCGTCGAACGAGCGAAAGCATGCGGCCAGGGTACTGCCTCGCGAAAAATTCGCACGTGGCGCGGATCACGTCCCGCGAATCCTGCGGGAGAGGCGGGAACGCCGGGGGCCGGGAACACCTTGCGTCGGGAACGCCGGGCGCCGGGGCGTAGGGAACACCGGGCGTCGGGAGCGCCGGGGCGCCGGAAACATGGAAGGTCGGAAAAGCGAGGGCGGGGAAGCGTGGGCCGGAAAAGCAGGCGACCCGCGAGTCTGGTCCTCTTCGAGGAGGGCCGGCCGGACGTACCGGCGACTCGCGGGTCGGGTGACTGCGTTGAATTGGCCGGTCGCGCGCTACTCACACGCGCTGGTCCGGCACCGCACTCAGTGGGCGACGGGCCTAGCCCGCAGCCACCTCCGACGTCCGGTGTGCATACATGCTTCGGACCACCTCCTTTCCTTCGGTACGTCACACCCTAAGAACCCGTCTCCGGTCGCTCAAGTGTTTTTTTGGGATGTTGACGCGGCGGGCAGCGAGGCGATTCCCTGCTCGCGTGAATGATCTTGGTCTGTGCGTGGACCGGTGCGTGCTCGACGGCGGGACGGCGCAATGGGTCGACCTGCGGGTCGCGTCCCGCGGTGACCAGGGGCGTCACCGGTGCGGCGGCGGTACGACGATTCCTCTGCAATCTTGCGGGAATCATATGTGGGCTGCATCACGTTCGAGTTGAATGAGGGCAAGTGAGCGAACCTGCAGGGGGTCCAGGTGAGTGCTTCCCGGCGTAGTGGGACCACCGACGAGCTGGGGCCGGACGAGCCCGAGCAGCCCGGGCGGTCGGGCAGTGACGGCCCGGTGCCCCCGGACGGCGCGGAGACACCGGTCGGACCGGACGGCGCCGACCTGCTCGCCGCGCTGCTCGACGGCATGGACGCGGCTCTCTGCGCGTTCGACGGCGACGGCGTCGTCACCCACTGGAACCGCGAGGCCGAGCGCATCCTGGGCTGGAGCGCCGCCGAGGCGGTGGGGCGGCACGGTTTCGCGGGCTGGGCCGTGCGCGAGGCCGACGCCGAGGACATCGAGGGGCGGCTGATGGCCGCCATGCACGCGCCGGGCCGCCAGGTCAACGAGTTCGCGCTGCTGACGAAGGACGGCGGGCGGGTGCTCGTGCGGACCCAGTCGGCCGCCGTGCGCGGGCCGGACGGCAAGCCCGCCGGGCTGTACTGCGCCTTCAGCGAGGTGCACGCCCAGATCGACCTCGAGCGCTCCATCGCCCTCAGCGAGGCCCTCTTCGACGACGCCTCCTGGGGTGTCGTCCTGGTCGACGCCGACCTGCGCCCCGCCGTTGTCAACGCGCACGCGGCCCGCGCGCTCGGAACCGGCCGTACGGCCGTCCTGGGCCGGCCGCTGGGCGATCTGCTCAGCCGGGGCGTCGAAGAGCTGGAGAGCGCGCTGACGTACGTTCTCGCCGAGGGGGCGCCGCCGGCCCCCGCCGAACTGTGGGTCGGGGTGCGCACCCCGGAGGGCGAGAAGCGACGCTGCTGGCGCAGCGGCTTTCTGCGGCTGGCCTCACCGCTCGCCGAGGAGCCGGTGCCCCTCGGGGTCGGCTGGCTCTTCCAGGACGTCACCGAGGCCAAGCAGGGCGAGCAGGAGGCCTCACTGCTGCGCTTCCGTGCCAACCAGCTGCACCGGGCCGCCCGCGCCGCCGCCGAGTGCGAGGACCCCGCCGAGGCGGCCACCGTCCACCTCGACTTCGCGCTCGCCGGGTTCGCCGACCACGCCCTGGTCGACCGGGTGATGGGCGGCGCCCGGGCCGACGCGGAGGGGGCCGGGCCGGTGCGGCTGATGCGGGTCGCGGCCACCCCGTCGGGCGGGCCGGGCCCCAGCACGCTCACCGGGCACGCGGGTCTGCCCGTCCGCTACGGCGAGGCGCATCCGGCGCTCCAGTGCGTGGCGCGGGCCGGTTCCGTGCGGGCCGGCGTGGGCTCCGTACCGGCCGACGAGGCGCGGGAGTGGGCCCGGGCGCGCCAGTGGCCCGACGACACGGTGCACGCCCTGTGCGCGGTGCTGCGCAGCCGGGGCCGCACCCTGGGGGTGGTGACGTTCCTGCGCGGCGGGGGCCGCACGGCCTTCGAACGTTCCGACGCGGTCTACGCCGAGGACGTCGCCGTCCGCATAGCCGCGGCCCTGGACCTGGCCGACCTGACCGGCGCGGCCGACGCGGCGGGCCGGGGCGACGGCACCTGAGCGACGGCACCTGACCCGCGCGCGGTATGGCCGCCCGGCGGCGGAGGCGACGGTGGCGGGGGCGGCGGGGGCTCAGCGACGGTAGAAGATCCGGTCCTGGTACTCCTCCATGATCCGCCCGTTCCAGTCGTGGCCGCCGTCGACGTTGCCGGAGCGCAGCAGCGGGGGCTCGATGCCGCGCTCGGCGAGGACGCCGGCCGCGGTGGCCATGACGGCCTGCAGGAGGGCGGAGGTGACGACCGTGGAGGCGGGGGCGAAGGGCGCGGGGACGGTGTCCAGGGTGAGCTCGGCGTCGCCGACGGCGATCTTCGAGTCGAGGACGACGTCGCAGTGGTCCTTGAGGAACGTTCCGGAGACGTGCCGGGAGGTCGTCTGCGAGGCGTAGGCCACCGATGTCAGGCCGATGACCCGGACGCCCCGGGCGCGGGCGTTCTGGGCCATCTCCACGGGCAGGGCGTTGCGGCCGGACAGCGAGACGATGACGAGGGCGTCCCCCGCGCGCAGGGGCGAGGTCTCCAGGACCGCGCTCGCGAGGCCGTCGACCCGCTCCAGGGCCGAGCCGAGCGTGGCGGGGACGACGTCGACGCCGACGACGCCCGGGACCGTGAGCAGGTTCATCAGGGCGAGGCCGCCCGCGCGGTAGACGACGTCCTGCGCGGCGAGGGAGGAGTGTCCGGCGCCGAAGGCGAAGAGGCGGCCGCCGGCGGCCACGGTGTCGGCGAGGAGCGTGGCGGCGGCCTCGACGGTGTCGGCCTCCTCGTCGCGGGCCCGCTGGAGCAGGGCGATCGCGGCGTCGAAGAACTGGGCGGCGAGCTTGCGGTCGCTCATCCGTTGGGCCCCTTTGCCGTAGCGGGTGTCCGTGTCGCGGATCACCGTGCGGTCTGGACCAGTGCGCTGTCAATACGCCCGGTGACGGCGGTGCGGCCGGGGCGTCGCCCCTCTCCCGCGGTGGACGAGCGCCCTGATGCAACCGCCTCGTTTCAACGGCGCGGCACGCTTGTCAGTGGTATCCGGCAGAATTGACTCCAGGGCCGGCGCACGCGCCGGAGAGCCGTCGAGCCTTCCGCAGAGCTAATCGAGGGGCACACATGTCCGGACTGATCGACACCACGGAGATGTATCTCCGCACCATCCTCGAGCTGGAAGAGGAAGGTGTGGTGCCCATGCGCGCCCGGATCGCCGAGCGCCTCGACCAGAGCGGGCCGACGGTCAGCCAGACGGTGGCGCGCATGGAGCGTGACGGTCTGGTCTCCGTGGCCAGCGACCGGCACCTGGAGCTCACCGACGAGGGCCGTCGGCTGGCCACGCGCGTGATGCGCAAGCACCGCCTCGCCGAGTGTCTCCTCGTCGACGTGATCGGCCTGGAGTGGGAGCAGGTGCACGCCGAGGCCTGTCGCTGGGAGCACGTGATGAGCGAGGCCGTCGAGCGCCGGGTGCTGGAACTGCTGCGGCACCCCACCGAGTCGCCGTACGGCAACCCGATCCCGGGCCTGGAGGAGCTGGGCGAGAAGGACGGCGCCGACCCGTTCCTGGACGAGGGCATGGTCTCGCTTGCGGACCTCGACCCGGGCCTGGACGGCAAGACGGTCGTCGTCCGCCGTATCGGCGAGCCGATCCAGACGGACGCGCAGCTGATGTACACGCTGCGCCGCGCGGGCGTGCAGCCCGGCTCGGTGGTGAGCGTCACGGAGTCGGCGGGCGGTGTGCTGGTGGGCAGCGGCGGTGAGGCGGCCGAGCTGCAGTCGGAGGTCGCGTCCCACGTGTTCGTGGCGAAGCGCTGAGCTCCGGCCGGGCGGGTCCGGGACGTCACGGGGGCGACCGCCCGTCGCCGCCGAAACGCTGAGTGTTGTTCAACTCCTGGGGAGTGTGGGGCAGTTGAGGTGTGCTGTCGATCTCGTCGAATCGCAGATTCCCTGTGTCGAATCGCAGCGCTCCGAAGCTTCCCGTGCCAGGCTGTCGCGTGGGGCGCATGACCGGAGGGGGCGGGATGCCGTGCCGCGGAGCAGTGGAGAGCCCCGGTGCCGAACGGCACCGGGGCCTGTCCTCCCCTGTACTGACCCGGAGCCCCGAGCTCTCAGGGTCATTCCCTGCGGACCGGTTTCCCCGAGCGGTCCGCCCCCTGCTGAAGATCTCCCCTCGGCGGCGGGGATCATTCCTTGAGTGTGGTCACTCGAACGAGGGGTGTTGTGCGCGGAGAGTGCATTTCTCGAAAAACCATTCGATAGCCTGCAGTGATTGAAGGCAGTACGAAGGCATCGGCAGCGCAGCGGCATAACGGCTAGGGGGTGCCAGTACCTATGGCGCGACGCATCGACGTGACCGGGGCGGGGGGCGTACGCCTGGCGGCCTGGGAGTTCGGTGACCCGCCCAAGGGCGACCCGGCGAAAGCCATGACGGAGCCCGTGATTCCGCCCCAGACCGCGGGGGAGAGGGAGAGGGGGCGGCCCGCCGAGAGCGACGACGGAAGCAGGCCGGGCGTCCTGTTACTGCACGGACTCATGGGCCGGGCCTCGCACTGGGCGTCCACCGCCCGCTGGCTCTCCGAGCGGCACCGCGCGGTCGCCCTCGATCAGCGCGGCCACGGCCAGAGCGAGAAGCCGCCCGAGGCCGCCTTCACCCGCGAGGCCTATGTCGAGGACGCGGAGGCCGCACTCGAGCAGCTCGGCCTCGCCCCGGCCCTCCTCATCGGCCACGCCATGGGCGCGCTCACCGCGTGGCAGCTCGCCGCCAAGCGCCCCGACCTGGTGCGCGGCCTGATCGTCTGCGACATGCGGGCCTCCGCGCTGGGAGCGGCCTCACAGCGCGAATGGGGCGACTGGTTCAAGTCGTGGCCGGTCCCCTTCGCCACGCTCGCCGACGTCCGCAAGTGGTTCGGCGAGGACGACCCCTGGGTGGAGCGTCCGAACCCGTCCCGGGGCGAGTTCTACGCCGAGGTGATGCAGGAGTCACCGGACGGCTGGCGTCCCGTCTTCGAGCCCGAGCAGATGCTCAAGTCCCGCGAGACATGGGTCTACGACGCGCACTGGGAGGAACTCACCCAGGTGCGGTGCCCGGCACTGGTCGTGCGCGGTCTGGACGGCGAGCTCGGCCGCGCCGAGGCACAGGAGATGGTGCGCGTCCTGCCTCGCGGCGAGTACGCGGAGGTCTCCGACGCCGGGCACCTCGTGCACTACGACCAGCCGGAGGGATGGCGCACGGCGATCGAACCCTTCCTGGACGCCGTACTCACCCCCGAAGCGCCCTAGGTGTTCTGTCCCGGGAGGTTGTGGACGGGTGAGCCGGGTCTCGGCTGAGGGATCTTGAAATGGGTGAGGGCCTTCCGGTTCGGTGTGGATTGCGACGTCTACACCAACAGAAAGGCCTTCGTGTCCCACCGTATGCACCCCTGACCGAGACCGGCCGGCCCGGCTCCCGGTGTCCGGTCAGCCCCTGCTCACCGCCGTCAGGATCTCCGGGAGGCGCGTCGCCGTACGGGGAGCGGCCAGGCGCAGCCCCAGCAGGGTGATCGCCGTGCCGTAGGCCGCACCCCCCGGCAGCAGCAGCCAGGTCCAGGCGTCCCCGCCCTCGGTGACGTTCAGCCAGATCGTCACCGCGATGACGGGGGCGCACAGCAGGGCGGCCGACACCATCCCGCCGAAGACCGCGATCCAGGCGAGACCGGCCTGGCCGGGGGCCACGTTCTTGTAGCCCTCCTGCGGAATCGAGTAGGGGAACCGGGCCGAGGTCCAGGCGCCCGTCGCCAGCATCGCCCCGAGCAGCGCGAGGGACAGCCCCAGCGCCTCGGGCAGCTTCGGCCAGTCGCCGAGCATCGCCGTCGTCAGTACGGTCACCAGCGTCGCGTACGGCAGGGTGATCACCAGCAGGGCCAGGGCCCGCGCGCGCAGCTCGGCATACGCGTCCCGGCGCGAGGAGATCGTCATCGCGACCATCCAGAACGCGGACGTGTCCTGCCCGAACTGGTTGTACATCTGGATACCGAGCATCCCGGCGGCGAAGCAGGCGAAGTAGATCGAGCCGGTGCCCTGCAACGCGTTGAAGACGGGCACGATCAGCCCGATGGCCAGCGACGTCACCCAGGCCGCCTTCGTCTTCGGGTCGCGCCAGACGTAGCGCAGGCTGCGTTCCATCACGGTGCCGGTGCGCCCGCCCGGCAGCAGCCGCCCGAGCCCCGCCGGACTCCGCCGTTCCCGCGCGGCCGGCTCGGCGGCCTGGAGGGTGGAGCCGTCGGGCGAGGTCATCAACCGGGTCAGGCTTCGCGTCCACGCCGTGACCAGCAGCACCAACGCGCCCGCGCTGACGGCGAGCTGAGCGGCGGCGACCCCGTACGCCCCCTCGCTCACCGAGTCCACCGCGCCGACCGCCGACGCGGGCGGCAGCCACCGCAGCACGTCCGCCACCGGACCGAGCTGCCCGAGACCGGACGCCCCGAGCCGCTGCGCCCCGAAGTTGACGACCTGCGCGCCGATCGCGATGACCAGCCCGCTCAGCACCGCCAGATCGCGCCCCTTGCGGCTGGTCAGCAGTCGGATGTTGGCGGCGGCCACGGCCCGGGCGAGCGCCACGCACACCAGCAGCCCGAGGGCGACGGCGAGCACGCCCACCGCCCACGCGGCGGCCCCGTGCGCCACGGACACCACCGACCCCACCAGCATCAGCAGTGTGAACAGCGGCCCGATGCCCACCAGCGAGGCCGCCAGCAGCGCCCGCACCAGCGGCCGGGGCCGCAGCGGCAGCATCACCAGCCGGGTCGGGTCCAGGGTCTCGTCGCCGCTGGGGAAGAACAGCGGCATCACCGCCCAGCCCAGCGCCAGCACCGCCACCAGGAGTACCACCAGCGACACCGCGTGGGCGTGCCCGCGCAACGCGATCAGCCCGAGCAGCTGAAGCGCGGCGAACAGCAGCGTGACGACGGCGGAGGCCACGTACGCGGCCCGTCGCCCGCCCGACTGCCGTAGCCCGTTCCGCAGCAGCGACAACTTCAGCCGTACGACGCTGGGGACGAGGCCCGGGGCGGAGGCGGCCGCGGGGGAGAACCGCTCGCTCACCGGGCCGCCCCGCCGCCCAGCCAGTCGAGGTCAAGGCCGGTGTCCCGTCCCTGCGCCCCGACGAGTTCGAGAAACGCCTGCTGCAGGGAAGGAGCCGACCCCCGCACCTCCTCCAGCGTCCCGTGCGCCCGGATCCGCCCCGCCGCCAGCACCGCCACCCAGTCGCACAGCGACTCGACGAGCTCCATCACATGGGAGGAGAAGACAACCGTCGCCCCGGACGCCGTATACCGCTCCAGCACTCCCCGGATGATCTGCGCGGACACCGGGTCGACGCCCTCGAACGGCTCGTCGAGGAAGAGCACTTCGGGGTTGTGCAGCAGTGCGGCCGCGAGACCGATCTTCTTCCGCATACCGGTCGAGTAGTCGACGACCAGTTTGTGCTGGGCCCCGGCCAGATCGAGGACGTCGAGCAGCTGCGCGGCCCGCTTGTCGACCTCGGCACCCGGCAGCCCTCGCAACCGCCCGCTGTAACCGAGCAGTTCACGCCCCGACAACCGCTCGAACAGGCGCAGTCCCTCCGGCAGCACCCCGATCCGCGCCTTCACCGCCACGGGATCCCGCCACACGTCGTGCCCGACGACCTCCACGGACCCCTGATCGGGCCGCAGCAGCCCGGTCACCATGGAGAGAGTCGTGGTCTTCCCGGCCCCGTTCGGCCCGACGAGCCCGATGAACTTCCCCGAGGGCAGGTCGAGATCGATCCCGGCAACGGCGACCTGCTGACCGAACCGCTTCCAGAGGTTACGCACGCGTACGGACGTCATGTACGAAACCCTACGGCCAGGGGAGCACCCTGAAGGGGCGCAGGGCCGTACTCGACTTGTGGCTCCGCCGCGTGGGAGCGACAAGCCACAACGGACCCGCACCCGCCGTCAAAGACCAACCGAGCAGTTCAGAAGGCGTCGTCAACGATCGCGCCCGCACGCGTAGGCGAGCGGCGAGATCAACTCCTCCGCGTCGGGCAGCCACCGGTTCGCGACAGTCGGCCGGCAGGCCCATTGCACGGCGCCACGGGAGCCGAACCGGGTGGGCGGCGCGGCCACGTACGCGCCCTCGCCGAGCGTCACCAGATCGAGCGCCCCCAGCGACCAGCCGAGCTTGCGCACCAGGTCCGGCACCTTCGCCGACGCCCCCGGCAACACGAAGAACTGCATCCGCCGGTCCGGCGCCAACGTGACAGGACCGAGCGTCAACTCCATCCGCTCCATCCGAGCCAGGGCGAGAAACCCGGCCGTCTCCGGCACGGAGATCGCGTCGAACGTGCGCCCGGTCGGCAGCAGGATCGAGGCGGTCGGCTGTTTCTGCCACATCCGGCGCGCGACCGTGGCGCTGCCGGTGGCCTGTGTAGCCCAGTCGGGGCGCGCGGGGTGCGCGCCCGGCGCCGCACACGCGCCGTCGCCGCAGGAGCAGCGCTGCACTCCGTCGACGGGTTCCAGCCAGGTGCCGGGGAAGACGTCCCAATGACGTTCCTCGGCGTAACGAACAGCGGTCTCGAGCAGCGATTCCCCGCGCTGCTTCGGGATTTGAGTGGCTTCGGTGCCCGCGATGGTCTCTTCCACGATGAACACAACTCTAGCCGTCACCAGGGGTTACGCCCGCCACTTTGCGCGGGGGAGGAGCATCGATTCCGCGTCCGGGGCGCATGGGTGCATGGGCGGGGGCGCGCGGGAGGATCGGGCGCGGGAGCGGGTATCCAGGCAGAGGGGGCGGACTTCCGCCGGTAACCCGGCAATTCTCTGTATTCATCGGCAATTCTCGGCAATCCTCACATGCCTCGCATTTTCGGTATGGCTGTGGGGCATTGATCTTCTCGGCCGGAACTTTTCGGTGGAAGACACGTCAACTCGGTGTGTGGGCGGGCACCCGTCGCCCCGGTCACCGCAGCCACAGGGGGTAGTGCCCATGGCCGCAAGGCCGCTAGTCGCGCGGCAGCCGAACGAACGGCTGCAGGCGCTCATCCAGGAGGCGGGGTGCTCGAACGCCGGGCTCGCCCGCCGCGTCAACATGTGCGGCGCCGAGCACGGTCTCGACCTGCGCTACGACAAGACGTCCGTGGCCCGTTGGCTCCGGGGACAGCAGCCGCGTGGACGCGCCCCGGCGATCATCGCGGAGGCGCTGGGCCGCAAGCTCGGCCGTACGGTCACGATCGACGAGATCGGCATGGCCAACGGCAAGAACCTCGCCTCGGGCGTGGGTCTCCAGTTCTCGCCGACGGTACTGGGGGCCATCGAGCAGGTCTGCGAGCTGTGGCGCAGTGACGTGGGCCGACGCGACTTCCTCTCCGGTTCCTCCGTGGCCGCCTCGGCGCTGGTCGAGCCGAGCCGCGACTGGCTGATCTCCTCCCCCGACGCGCAGGTGGCTCGGTCGGTCGGCCCCCGGGTGGGTCTGTGCGACGTCGCGGCCGTCAAGGCGATGACCCAGGCGCTGGTCGACCTGGATCACCAGTACGGCAGCGGGCATGTGCGCCCGGTCGTGGTGCACTACCTCAACAGCGTCGTCTCGGGCCTGCTGGCCGGCTCCTACCGGGAGGCGGTCGGCCGGGAACTCTTCGCCTCCGTCGCCCGGTTGACGGAACTCGCCGGCTACATGGCCGTCGACACCGGTCAACCGGGCCTCGCCCAGCGCTACTACATCCAGGCGCTGCGGCTCGCACAGGCGGCGGGCGACCGGGGGTACGGCGGGTACGTCCTCGCCGCCTCCATGAGCCACCTCGCCGCGCAGCTCGGAAACCCGCGGGAGATCGCGCAGTTGGCGCGCGCGGCGCAGGAAGGGGCGCGGGGGCGCGTCACACCGCGTGCGCAGGCGATGTTCCTCGCGGCGGAGGCGCGCGGCCACGCGCTGATGGGTGACGTACGCGGGGCGCAGTCGGCGTCCGGGCGGGCGGTGTCCGCACTGGAGGCGGCCGATCCGTCCGCCGGGGACGACCCCGCGTGGATCGCGCACTTCGACGAGGCATATCTGGCCGACGAGTTGGCCCATTGCCACCGCGACCTGGGCCAGGCCGAGGCGGCGGCGCGCTGCGCCGAACAGTCCCTGGCCGGGCATCCGGAGAGCCGTGCGCGCCGGCGCGCGATCGGTTACGTCCTGCTGGCCACCGCGCAGGTGCAGCAGCGCGATATCGAACAGGCCTGCAACACCGGTCTGAAGGCCGTCGAGTTGCTGGAGACGCTCCGTTCCAACCGGGGCGCGGAGTATCTCGACGATCTTCAACAGCGACTGGAACCCTTCCGGGACGAGTCGGTGGTGAGGGAGTTCGGGGCGCGGCTGGAGCTGCAGACCGCGGCGTGAACGGATGGGGCGCCGCTGCGTGAACGCGCGGGAAACAACGGGATCCCGCACGGGGAGCGGCGGATACAGCGCACGGCGCTCCGGATCTGTTACCGATGTCACCGCCGGCCCCGCCGGGACGGAGATCACGACTGAGCTGCGTGGCACGGGGTTCCGGGGACCCGGTAGCGTGAACCGACGATTCCGAAGGTCCCCCATTCGTAGGAGTCCCGGTGACGCAGAGTGGACAGGGCGAGGAGCCCTCGGCGCAGCCCGCGCGCGAAGGCATCGTGCTGCCCTCCGACGGTGGGGAACCCCTGCTGCCGGGAATGACGACGAGCGCGTCACGGCCGCCGGCCCGCCAGGGACCGCCGAGCCAACCGCCGTCGGGACCGCCGTCGGGCCAGTACTCCGGCCAGTACGGCGCTCAGCAGCACGGGCAGGACCAGTACGGCGCTCAGCAGCACGGGCAGGACCAGTACGGCCAGGATCAGTACGGGCAGCAGGCGCCGGCCGGCGGGCAGACCTGGGGGGATTCCTGGGGCCCCGGCGGGCAGACGCCCGCCCCGCAGCAGCCGGGCCAGAGCTGGCCGCTCCCCGCGGACCAGCAGTCGGACCGGACGGGCCAGGCACACCGGCAGCACGAGCAGCAGTACCAGCAACACCAGCAGCATCAGCCGCAGACCGGGTGGAACGCCGGGCAGCCGGACCCGTGGAACGGCGGCACCCCGGCGGGCGCCGGCCCGCTCCCGCCGGAGAGCGCACCGGCGCCGGGCGCACCCCTGCCACCTGCCGCCGCTGCCTTCGACGACGGCGCGACGCAGTACATACCGCCGGTCCCGGCCGACCCGGCGGACGGCGGCCGGGGTCAGTACCAGCCGCCGTTCGCCGCACCCGCTCGGGCCGACGAGGGGGCCACGCAGTATCTGCCGCCCGTCCCGCCGGCCGCTCAGGTCGACGAGGGGGCCACGCAGTATCTGCCGCCCGTCCCGCCGGCCGCTCAGGTCGACGAGGGCGCCACCCAGTACCTGCCGCCGGTCGCACCGGGCGCGCTGCCGCCCGAGGTTCCGGCCGAGTCGACCCACTTCCTGGGCCGTACCCGGCAGAACCCGGACTCGGGTTCCTTCCCCGGCGGCGGACCGATGCCCGCGCCGGGAACGCAGCCCGGCGCGCAGCCCGGCGGCTACTCCGACTCCGAGCCCACGCAGTACATCCCGCCGGTCGCCGCGCAGGCCGGTGGGGACCGGCAGCCGCCCGCCGAGTTCGAGAACCTGTTCCGCAGCGGGCCGGGCAGCGACAGCCCGGCGGGGTCCACGCAGCAGCTCCCGCGTTACTCCGAGCCGGACGCCCCCGGATACGGCGGCCCCGGCGGACACGGGGGCGCACAGGGCTACGGCACCGGGCCCGCCGCCCGTTCCCAGCAGCCCTCCTACACCCCGCCCGGTGACCCGGCGGCGGGCGGGAGACGCGCGGCGCGTGACGACGGCGGCGGCCGGGGCGGTCGTACCGGCTCGCGGGTGCCGTTGTTCGTGGCGATCGGCGTGGCTCTCGCGGTCGTCGGCATCGGCGCGGGCGCGATGCTCGCGGGCGGCGGTGACAAGGGCGACGACGGCAAGACCGTCGCCGCGTCGGCCCCCACGGTCGGCGGTTCCTCGTCGGCGGCCGGCGGCGCGGCCCAGCAGCAGGCCGTAGAACTCGACAAACTGCTGGCGGACAGCGGTAACAGCCGGGCGAGCGTGATCAGTGCCGTGGCCGACGTGAAGGCGTGCGGCAACCTGGCGCAGTCCGCCACGGACCTGCGGGACGCGGCGAAGCAGCGCACCGAGCTGGTCACCAGGCTGTCCGCGCTGAAGGTCGACCAGCTGCCGGACCACGCCGCGCTGACCACCGCCCTCACCAAGGCCTGGCAGGCGTCCGCGGCCGCCGACAACCACTACGCGGCCTGGGCCGACCAGGTCGCCGGCAACAAGAAGAAGAGCTGCAAGAAGGGCTCGGCCCGCACCACCTCCGAGACCCAGGAAGGCAACCGCGCGAGCGGCACGGCCAGCGCGCAGAAGAGTGAGGCCGCGAAGCTCTGGAACGGGATCGCGAAGACGTACGACCTGACACAGCGCCAGCCCACCCAGCTGTAGGAAGCGGGCCGGCCCACCCGTCCAGCCGGGCGGGTGGGCCCACCCGTACGTGGACGCGGGGCGGCCCCCCCCCGCTTGTCGGCGCAGGCCGGGGGCCGGTCAGTTCACGTCGGCCTTCTCCAGGGTCTTCGTCACGTCCACGAAGCCCTTCTTGGCGGCCACCAGCCGGCCCTTGCGCACGGCCTGGAGGGTGACCTCGGCGTTGACCAGACGCGGGAAACCGATGGAGGCGAGCTGATCGGTGAACTCCCAGCGCAGCGTCGGAGTGAGTCCGCCCGTGGTGACCTTCAGCCCGTCGTCCAGGGCGCCCCGCACGGTGTCGGCGGTCACCTCGCCGCCGTCCAGCGACTCCACGGCCTGCCGGAACACGGAGTAGGCGATCCAGGTGGTCTGGACGCCGGTGTCCGTGGGGTCGATCCGGGTGTCGGAGAACGCCTGCTCGCTGATCACCTTCTTCATCGGCGCCCAGGCGGGGTCGCTGGCCACCGGGTACCAGCCGGTGACGTAGGCCCCCTCGAACGGCCCGGAGGCGGCGCCGGCGGCGTTGATCACCGTCTGGTCGACGCTGCCGAGGACGGTGCCGGTGCGGACGGCGGGGTAGTCCTGGCGGGTGCGCCGGAAGGAGTCCATGAAGGTGCTGGTGCGGTCCCCGAGCGCGGTCACCACGCAGCCCTTGCCGTCCCCGGTCCTGTTGCCGGTCGCGCTCTTCAGGGCGGCCGCGGCCTGGGTCGTATACTCGGTGGCGTCCTCCGGCGCCCGCTGGTCCTCGGCCTTGTCGTGCCCGCCCGCCGTCAGTCCGGCGTCGAGCATCGGGGGCAGCGCGTCGCCGGCGATGGTGTCGGGGCGGACGAGCGAGACGGAACCGCAGGTCGCGCCGAGTTCCTTGCCGAGACCGGCCAGCAGCGAGGGCTGGCCGCCGTTGACGGGATAGGACAGCGGGCTGGTGAACTCGGAGTTCGTGACGCCGTACCCGCCTATGTAGGGGATGCCGGCGCCTTCCAGATGCGGGAAGAAGGCGTCGGAGTGCTGACTGTAGGAGCCGACGACAGCGACCGCCTTCTCCTTGACGGCGCGCCGGGCGCACGCCGCCGTGGACACGCTGTTGTTGTGGTCGTTGCAGGTCAGGACCTTGAGCTTGCGTCCGTTCAGGCCACCGCTCGCATTGACCCAGCGGGCGTACGCGCTGGCGAAGGCCGGCATGCCCGGCTTGTTGGTGGCGGAGGTCTCCTCGGGCGCCCAGGTCATCACGACGATCGGGTCGTCCCCGGAACCCCCCGAGACGCCGGGGACGACCCCACAGCCGACGGCGAGCGACGCGCAGGCGGTCAGGGCACCCGCCGCGAGGGCGGACGCTCTGACGGGCCTGGTGAAGCGGAAGAACCTGGGGAGGGAGGTGCTTCGCGTGGGCGTGCGCCGCTTGCCGGTCATGGGCACACACGATTCCGTCACATCACCAACCTGGGAGTGACCCACGGTCAACGAGTGGTGACGGCAAGGTGAATTACAGGGGCCCGTGCGGTGGGTGGGACGGGGAAACGTACGATCGATGACCGTGCAAGGTTCGGAGAACTCTTCCCGTCGCGGCCGTCGCTCCTCCACCATGGGCGGCATGCCACTCAACGACATGCCGTGGTGGCGCTGGCGCAGCAATGTGCGCTCCGCGCTGCACATGCTCTCCGACCCGGCGTTCCAGCAGAACGTCTGGCTGGCCGGCGTCGAGGGGTACGGGGACGTCACCGACGCCGTGTACCGCCTCGTCGAGGACACCTGGCTCGACAACTGGTCCGCCGAGAAGTACGTCGGCACGATCTTCCGCGACTCGCAGGAGGCGGCCCTCGTGGACACCGCCGTGCTGCGCGTGCTGCGGATCATGCACCAGGTCGGGCCGGACGCCCCGGTCTCCGCGTACGTCGACCACCAGGCGTGGCCGGAGGCGGTCCGTGCGGCACGGGACGCGCATGTGCGGATGGCGGCGAGCGACGGCGACGACGCCGACGCGCCGCCGCGCACCCTCGAGGTGCTGCGCATCATGACCCGGGCCGCGTAGCCGCGGTCCCGCGAGCGGGGCGGGCGGGTCCGCGAGCGGGGAACGGGCCGGAGGCCGTGTTCCGTCCTGCGGGACGGTTGCCCACGGCCGTGGCCGGTGTGCGACCCTGTCGGGCATGAACGCGCAGCCCACCCGAGCCGCGGCGACCGCCGCCGACCAGTACGTCCTCACGCTTTCCTGCCCCGACAAGCAGGGCATCGTGCACGCCGTGTCGAGCTATCTCTTCATGACCGGCTGCAACATCGAGGACAGTCAGCAGTTCGGCGACCACGACACGGGTCTGTTCTTCCTGCGCGTGCACTTCTCGGCCGAGCCTCCCGTGACCGTGGACAAGCTCCGGGCGAGCTTCGCGGCGATCGGCGACTCCTTCCACATGGACTGGCAGATCAACCGGGCCGACGAGAAGATGCGCATCGTCCTCATGGTCAGCAAGTTCGGGCACTGCCTGAACGACCTGCTGTTCCGCGCCAGCATCGGCGCGCTGCCGGTGGAGATCGCGGCCGTGGTGTCCAACCACACCGACTTCGCCGAGCTGGTGGGCTCGTACAACATCCCCTTCCACCACATCCCGGTGACGAGGGAGAACAAGGCGCAGGCCGAGGCGCAGCTGCTCGAGCTGGTCCGGGAGCGGGACGTCGAACTGGTCGTCCTCGCCCGCTACATGCAGGTCCTCTCGGACGACCTGTGCAAGCAGCTCAGCGGGCGGATCATCAACATCCACCACTCCTTCCTGCCGAGCTTCAAGGGCGCCAAGCCGTACCACCAGGCGCACGCCCGGGGCGTGAAGCTGATCGGGGCGACGGCGCACTATGTGACGGCGGATCTCGACGAGGGGCCGATCATCGAGCAGGAGGTCGAGCGCGTGGGGCACGGCGTCACGCCGGACCAGCTCGTCGCCGTCGGGCGGGACGTGGAGTGCCAGGCGCTGGCGCGGGCCGTCAAGTGGCACGCGGAGCGGCGGATCCTGCTCAACGGACGCCGAACGGTCGTCTTCCCGTAGCCCCACCACCGGCCCCGCCTTCGGACCCCACCTCCGAAGCCTCCCCTGAGACCTGCCTCGGAACTCCGCTTCCGGGTTCTGCTCGCGCGGCCTGCTTCGGGGTTCCGCTTGCGGGGCCTGTTTCCGGGTTCCGCTCGCGCGGCCTGCTTCGTGGTTCTGCTCGTGGGGCCTGCCTCCGGGTTCCGCTCGTGGGGCCCAGCCCCGGGTTCCGCTTCCGGGCTCTTTTCCGGCGCTCCGCTTCCGCGGCCTGGCTCCGGGTTCCGCTTCCGGGGGCTGCCTCCGGGCTCTGTTCCCGGGCCCCCCTTCCGCGGGCCCCTTCCGGGGTACGCCTGCGGGTCCTACATGCGGCTCAGCGCTGCCGCCGCGAACAGTACGTCCCTGATCGCCTCGCGGTCGCCCAGCTGGCCTGCCGCCGCCTCCTCCGGGGAGACGTGACCGGCGGCCAGGCGACAGAACTCCACGTCGTCGAGGGCGACATGGGCCACCTCGTGGTCGGCGGAGCCCACCGCGCCCGGGGAGTCCAGGGGGATCAGCCACTGGCCGCCGCCCGAGCCCTCGATCTCCAGGCGCAGGCTGCGGCCGGGGCGGCCGGCGGTCACCAGGTGGCGGGTGAGCGAGGGGGAGGCGAGCCCTGAGCGGCGGCGGGCCGCGAGTGTCTCGGGCAGCATCCGCGCGGCGAGGTCGATCATGCCGTGGAGGTGGCGCGGGGCGGGCGGCGCGTAGGGGTAGTCGACTGCTTCCGCGATGTCCTCGGCGTGCACCCAGCACTCGAACGCCCGGTCCAGCATCGCGTCGCGCAGCGGCAGTTCGAAGCCGCCGTACGACACCGGCATGGTGCCGGGTCCTCCCCCACGCTCGGCTTCGCCCGCGCGGGAGGTACCCCCACCGGTGAACGACACCGTCCGCACGAGGGAGTGGGTCTGTTCGCGCCAGGGGCCGCGTACGGAACGGGTGGGCGGGAAGTGCGAGCCCGCCCAGAACGCCTCGGTGCGCCGCGCAGGCGTGTCCACCGGACCGGCCGCCCCGGCCGGTCCACCCGCCCCGGCCGGTCTGCCCGACCCGTACGGCCCGTCCGCCGCATCGATCTCATCCGGTTTGCCCGGCCTGTCGCCCGCCGTCAGCGGGTCGTCCAGCCCCAGGGCGACGGCCACCAGCCCGTCCACGGCGAGCAGATGGGCGATGACTCCGGCGACGGTGGTCCGGCGGCTGGTGGCACCCTCGCCCCGGAACCAGCGCAGCCGCACGGGCGCGTGCCACTCGGCGTCCCCGAAATCCTGGAGCAGGGCGTCGAGCCGCGCGGTCTCGGCGTCGTAGGACGCCGCCCAGACGGGCACCGGGATGCGGGGCGGGCGGCGGTCCAGACAGCCGTCGAGGACGCGGGTGCGCAGGCCCGGGTCGAGGTCGAGGCTCTCCGGGCGCTGGAGCAGGCCGACCGCCTCGCGCAGCCGCCGCGCCTCGTCCGCGCAGGCCCCGCAGTCGCCGAGGTGCTCCTCGACGGCCGCCGTCTCCTCGGCCGAGCAGGCCGCCAGCGCCCAGGCGCCCAGCAGGGCCTTGAGCACCGGGTGCTCGAGCCTGAGCGGTTCCGGGCCGGGCGGCTCCGCCGGGGGCAGCGGCAGCCCGCCGTCCTCCACGGAGGCGCGGGGAAGCGGGATGCGCGGCGGCCGGTCGGGCTCGCGGGGCGGGGGCGTGCCGTTCCCGGCGCCGTCGTCGCCGGGGCTCACGCCGCACCTCCGTAGCCGGGCGGCGCTCCGGGGGCCGCGGAGTCGTGGGCCGTGGACAGGAGCTGGAGGCCGAGGCGGAGCCGTCGGCGGGCCTCGTCCTCGGTGACGCCGAGGTCGACCGCGGTCTGGCGGTAGTCGCGCCGCTGGAAGTAGGCCAGCTCCAGGGCGGCGCGCAGCGGGGCGGGCATGGCCTGGACTATGTAGTCGGCGCGGGCGGCGACGGAGGCGTGCCGCACCCTGCGCTCCAGTTCCTCGGTCGCCTCGGCGGAGCCGTGGCCGGCCTCAGCCGGTGCGACGGTCTCGGCCAGTGCGGCGGTCTCGGTGGCGCGCAGGCGCTGCACGGCGAGGCGGTGGGCCAGCCCGGCGACCCAGGTGCGCAGCGGGCCCTGCTTCGGGTCGTAGGCGTCGGGGTGTTCCCAGACCTCGGCGAAGACCTCGCGGGTGATGCCGTCGGCCGCCCGTTCGTCCCCGAGCACGCGGTGGGCGAGGCCGTGCACGAGCGAGGCGAACCGGTCGTAGAGCTCGCCGAGGGCGGCCGCCTCACCGCGTGCGAGTCGCTGCTGCATCTTGCGGTCCCAGCGGGGCGGTCCGTCCTTCTTCGTCATGCGGCCCCCTCACCCCTGCCCGTCCCTGTGGCCGTGCGTGTGTCCAGCGTGCGTCCACCGTCACCTCGAATGTAGTCGGCACGTCCGACAACGCACGCCCCTTTGTTTCAATGTGCGCCCCCAGTCGGGGAGAGGGTGGTAAGGGCCGCCCCTACCCGACAGACAAGGATCGAACCGGACCGGGTACGGCTGGAACAAGCCTCTTTCCCTTTGCTTCTGTTTTTCCCTCGGCGTTTCGGGGCACGGCCGCTGGGCAGCCGCGCTGCAGGAAGCGAAGGGACGGCTTCCGTTTTACCGCGAGCTACAGCGAGCGAAGGGCGTGGTGGTGGCCTTCAAAGTGACCGGCGGGGAGCAGGGCGGATGGGCCGTGCTCCTCGTGTCGGGCGAACTGGACCTGGTGACGTCGCCGGTGCTGCGTCAGAAGGTGCACGACGAGGTGGCCGAGGGCCGTCACAGTCTCGTCCTGGACCTCTCCGAGGTGTACTTCTGCGACTCCAGCGGCGTCGGCGTCCTCATCGCCTCCCGCCGCCTCATCCGCTCCTGCCGGGGACGGCTGCGCCTGATACTTCCCGCCCGGGGCGCGGCGGAGGACTCCCACGTCAACCGGGTGCTGGGCGCGCTGGGCGTCCGCCGCCTCTTCGACGTCTACGGGGATCTGGCGGCCGCCGTGGACGACGGGACGGAACCGCTCTCGGCATGAGGATCGCGAGATCCCGTTCTTCCCGGGGCCCGCGGGGTCCCGTACTTCCCGCGGGTCCGCGAGATCCCGTTCTCCCCGTGGGTCGGCGAGGTCCCGTTCTCCCCGTGGGTCGGCGAGGTCCCGCTGCGCTACACCCGCGTCCCGAAATTCACCCGGTCATGGCACAGACGTCGCCTTCCCGACGCCCGGGCGTCGCCGGCGTCGTACGCTCCCTGCCGGAACCACTCCCAGCAGTATCTCCACGCGATGACGTAAGGCGGTCCGAGAAGACATGGTCAGCAGCGAGTACGAACGCAGGATCGCCGCCCGGTTCGCCACCTTCGACCAGGACGGCAACGGCTACATCGACCGGACGGACTTCGGCGCGGCGGCCAAGGCGCTGCTCGCCGAGTTCGGCGCCGCGGCCCGGTCCGACAAGGGGCAGGCGCTCTACGCGGGCGCCGAGGCGTTCTGGCAGGGCATGGCCGGCATCGCCGACCGGGACGGCGACCAGCGCATCACCCGGGACGAGTTCGTGAACGGCGCGGTCAAGCGCCTGCGCGACAACCCGGAGCGGTTCGCCGAGATCGCCCGCCCCTTCCTGCACGCGGCCCTGGACATCGCCGACAGCGACGGCGACGGCCGGGCCACGGTCGAGGACACCGTGCGGGTGCTCAGGGCCCTGGGAGCGCCCGACGAGGTCGCCCGGGGGGCCGCCGCCGTCCTCGACGCCGACGCGGACGGCAAGGTCGGCGAGGCGGAGATCGTCCCCGCCTTCGCCCGCTATTTCACGATCGCCGAGTAGCTCACCGGGTCCCATCGGGGCCGCCTGTCCCCATCGGGGCCGCCCGGTCCCATCGGGGCCGCCTGTCCCCATCAGGAACGCCCGGTCCCATAGGGAACGCCCGGTCCCATCGGCACCGCCCGTCCCCATCGGGAACGTCCGGGAACCACCGGTACATCACCGGGAAAACCGCTCGCGCAGCCTGTACTTCAGCACCTTGCGCAGGGTCTCGTTGCGCGGCAGGGCGTCCACCACCTCCAGCCGTTCCGGCAGCTTGTGGACCGACAGGCCGCCCGCGCGCAGATACGAGGTCATCGCCTCCAGCGTCAGCGGTTCCCCGGCCCCCGGCGGCCGTTCCACCACCGCGCACACCAGCTCCCCGCGGTTCGGGTCCGGCAGGCCGATCACCGCCACGTCCCCGACGGCCGGGTGGGCGGCGAGCAGGTCCTCGATCTCCTTCGCCGACACGTTCTCGCCCTTGCGGATGATCACGTCCTTGAGCCGCCCGGTGAGGACCAGATGCCCGCTGCCGGTCAGGTGCCCCAGGTCGCCGGTGCGCAGGAAGCCCTCCGCGTCGAAGGCCTCGGCCGTCTGGGCGGGGTCCAGATACCCCTGGCACACGGCCTCCCCGCGCAGCCGCACCTCCCCGTCCACCACGCGTATCCGCATGCCCTGCGGCGGCCTTCCCTCCGTCGTCGCGAGGTTCTCCGCGGTGTCGTCCGGCGCGCCCATGGTGATCATCGGCACCTCGGTCATCCCGTACCCGTGCGT
This sequence comes from Streptomyces sp. NPDC060000, assembly GCF_042737375.1. Classification (NCBI taxonomy): domain Bacteria; kingdom Bacillati; phylum Actinomycetota; class Actinomycetes; order Kitasatosporales; family Streptomycetaceae; genus Streptomyces; species Streptomyces sp. NPDC060000. The sequence goes on along the minus strand of NZ_JBHWUU010000007.1, from coordinate 103,140 downwards.
GAGCTGCACCCCCATCTCGCGCACGACGGCGTGGTAGACCTCGGGCGGCTTGGGCGCCCCGCCGCCCGCGAGCAGCCGCAGCGAGGGGATCAGGGGCGCGTCCGGCCGCTTGCGCTGTTCGGCGAGGAACATCGAGTAGAACGCCGTGGACCCGCCCGCGACCGTCACCCCGTGCCGCCGGTAGCCCGCCAGCGCGTCCGGCAGCGCGAAGTGCTCGAACATCACCGCGGGAAATCCGTAGAGCAGGAGCATGACGGTGTAGTCGGGGCCCGCGATGTGTGCGTAGGGGAACGCCATCGAACCGACGTCGGCCGCCGTGAGGCGCAGCGCGTGGGCGAGGCAGGAGCCGCCCGCGATCAGCGAACGGTCGGTGTGCAGTACGCCCTTGGGGTCGGAGGTGGTCCCCGAGGTCCAGTAGATCCAGCGTACCGACGTGCCCTCGGCGGGCGGTGGCGCAAGCACGGCCGGATCCCCGTCCGGCAGGTCGTCGTACGCCTCGAAGACGCCCTTCGCGCCGAGCCGGTGCGCCATCGCGGTGTGGTCGAATCCCCGCCAGACGCCCGGCACCGCGAAGAACTCCGCCTTCGACTCCCGCAGCGCGAAGCCGACCTCGCGGTCGCGGTAGAAGGGGATGACGGGCGACTGCACGGCTCCGAGACGGGCCAGGGCGAAGGCCAGGACGGCCGTCTCGAGGCGGGTGGGCAGCTGCCAGGCGACGACCGTGCCGGGGCGTACGCCCATGTCGTGGAGCCCGGCCGCGACCCGCTCGGCGCGCTCGCGCAGCTCGCCGAAGGTCAGGACCCGGTCGTCCTGAAGGAGGACCCGGCGGTCCGGGGTGAGGTCGGCGCGGCGGGCGAGCAGCTCCCAGAGAGTGCGGGACGCGCTCAGCTCGTGGGCGGTGGCGGTGTCGTTCACGTCGGCCCCCTGGCGTGACTCACAGGCTTACCTGACGGGCTGTCAGCTTTTTGGCAGAGCGTAGGGCTGGTCGCCTTGTCGGTCCAGGGGGCGGGGGCTAGCCTGCTGGGGAGAGCAGATCTGACGACCCATCAGATAGTGGCGGCCGGACGGTGGGACTGCCGGGCGGCGGGACTGCCGACCACCCGGACGGCCCATCGGACCAGCGCACCGGACATGTCCATCGGACAACTGGCGTTCCGCCAGGCGGAGGGGAAGCCATGAGTACCGAACTGCCGCGCATCGTCAGCGTCGACGACCATGTGATCGAGCCCGCGCACCTCTTCGCGACCTGGCTGCCGAAGAAGTACCGGGACCGGGGACCGCAGCCGCTCACCGCCGGGATCGGCGAGCTCGCCTACGTCGCCGGGAAGTACCAGATCACGATGGACCCGGACGGCCAGCGCACCGACTGGTGGATCTACGAGGACCTGAAGTTCCCGTACAAGCGCAACATCGCGGCCGTCGGCTTCGACCGCGACGAGATGACGCTGGAGGGCATCACCCGGGAGGAGATGCGGCGCGGCTGCTGGGACCCGAAGGCCCGGCTGGCGGACATGGACCTCAACCATGTCGAGGCCTCCCTCTGCTTCCCGTCCTTCCCCCGCTTCTGCGGGCAGACCTTCGCCGAGGCGCACGACAAGGAGGTCGCGCTGGCCTGTGTGCGCGCCTACAACGACTGGATGGTCGAGGAGTGGTGCGGGGACAGCGGCGGACGGCTGATCCCGCTGTGCCTGATCCCGCTGTGGGACGTCGGGCTCGCGGTCGCCGAGATCCGGCGCAACGCGGCCCGCGGGGTGCGCGCGGTGACCTTCTCCGAGATCCCCAGCCACCTGGGGCTGCCGTCGATCCACTCCGGCTACTGGGACCCGTTCTTCGCTGCGTGCGAGGAGACGGGGACGGTCGTCAACATGCACATCGGTTCGTCCTCGCAGATGCCGGCCGCCTCACCGGACGCGCCTCCGGCCGTCCAGGCGTCCCTTTCGTTCAACAACGCGATGGCCTCGATGATGGACTTCCTCTTCAGCGGGGTGCTGGTGAAGTTCCCGCGCCTCAAACTCGCCTACTCGGAAGGCCAGATGGGCTGGGTCCCGTACGCCCTGGAGCGGGCCGACGACGTCTGGCAGGAGCACCGCGCGTGGGGCGGGGTCAGGGACATCGTCCCCGAGCCGCCGTCCACGTACTACTACCGCCAGATCTTCTGCTGCTTCTTCCGCGACAAGCACGGGGTCGCGTCCCTGGACGTGGTGGGACGCGACAACGCGACCTTCGAGACCGACTACCCGCACGTCGACTCGACCTTCCCGCACACCAAGGAGGTCGCCCTCGACCACGTCAAGGGCCTCGACGACGAGACGGTCTACAAGCTGATGCGCGGCAACGCGATCCGCATGCTGGACCTGGACCTCGACAAGTAGCCGGCGCCGGGACCAGGGCAGGGGGATCGGGACCATGGACCTCTCGGACAGCCCCGAGGACGCGGAGTTCCGGGCCCGGCTGCGCGAGTGGCTGGGCAGGGTACTGCCCACGCTCCCGCCGAAGCCGTCCCCGGACGACTGGCCCGGCCGCCGCGCCCACGACCTCGGCTGGCAGCGGACGCTGTACGACGCCGGGTACGCCGACGTGCACTGGCAGGCCTCGCCGGGCATCCGCCTGATCTTCCTGGAGGAGACGGAGAAGGCGGGCGCGCCCTACGTGGGGGCGGGCTTCGTCGGGCTGCTGCACGCCGGGCCGACGATCGCCGCCGAGGGAACGGCCGAACAGCGGGAGCGCTGGCTGCCTCCGGTCCTGCGCGGCGAGGAGGTGTGGTGCCAGGGCTTCAGCGAACCGGACGCCGGGTCCGACCTCGCGGCGCTGCGCACACGCGCGTGGCGCGACGGCGACGACTACGTGGTGAGCGGGTCCAAGATCTGGACCTCGCACGCCGAGGTCGCCGACTGGTGCGAGCTGCTGGTCCGCACGGATCCGGGAGCGCCGAAGCACAAGGGCATCACCTGGCTGGCCATGCCCATGGACGCCCCGGGCATCACCGTACGGCCGCTGCGCACCCTGGCCGGAACCGCCGAGTTCGCCGAGGTGTTCCTCGACGAGGTGCGGGTGCCGGTCGCCAACCGGGTGGGAGAGGAGAACGACGGCTGGCGGGTGACCATGGTGACGCTGTCGTTCGAGCGCGGCACCGCCTTCGTGGGCGAGGTCGTCGCCTGCCGGCGCGTGCTGGCGGAACTCGCCCTGGAGGCACGGAGCAACGGCCGCTGGGACGATCCCGTCCTGCGGCGGCGGCTGGGCGCCCTCAACGCCGAGTTCCGGGCGCTCTGGCGGCTGACGCAGTGGAACGTGAGCGAGGCGGAGATCAAGGGGGGCCCGCCGGGCGTAGGGGGTTCGGTTTTCAAACTGAGGTACTCGCAGGCCCGCCAGGAGCTGTACGACACGGCCGCGGACGTCCTGGGCGACGAGTCCCTCAACCTCGACCGCCCGTGGGCAGGCGACCGGCTCTCCTCCCTCTCGTACACCATCGCGGCCGGTACTTCGCAGATCCAGCGGAACATCGTGGCCGAACGGATCCTGGGGCTGCCGAAGGGACGGTGAACTCTCCGCCATGCGTTTCCGACTGACGGACGATCAACGGGCACTGCGGGACGGCGTACGGGGACTGCTGGCGCGCCGCTTCGACCGCGCGGCGCTGCGGGCCGCCGTGGACCGGCCGGGACGACTGGACCGGACGCTGTGGCGGGAGCTGGGGGCGGCCGGGTTCTTCGCGCTGCGGCTGCCCGAGGCGGACGGCGGGGTCGGACTCGGTCTGCCCGAGACGGTGTTGGCGTTCGAGGAGGCGGGCCGGGTCCTGCTGCCGGGGCCGCTGGTGGCCACCCACCTCGCGGCGGGACGCGTGCCCGGCGCGGCCGACGGGGAGACGGTCGTCGCGGCCGTGGACGGCGGCGGTCTTGTGGAGTGGCTGGCGCAGGCCGACGTCGTGTGCGGCGGGGCCGACGGGGCCGTGCCGCTGCGGTCGGTGGACCCGCTGACGCCGCTGCACCGCGTCCTGGGAGCCTCGGTGGCCGCCGACCCGGTCGCCGTGCTCCTCACCGCCGCCGAGCAGCTCGGGACGGCCACGCGCGCGTGCGAGACGGCCGTGCAACACGCCCGGGCACGCGAGCAGTTCGGGCAGCCGATCGGCGCCTTCCAGGCGGTCAAGCACCTGTGCGCGGAGTCGCTGGTGCGGGTCGAGGTGGCCCGCGCGGCGGTCTACGCGGCCGCCGTCACCGCCCACCCCGCCGACATCGCGGCCGCCCGGCTCCTCGCCGACGAGGCCGCCGTACGCGGCGCGCGCGACTGCCTCCAGGTGCACGGCGGCATGGGCTTCACCTGGGAGGCGGACGTGCATCTGCTGCTGAAACGGGCCTGGGTGCGCACCCGCCGTGCGGGGGGCGGTACCGAGAGTGAGGAGCTGCTCGCGGCCGACCTGCTGTCCGGAGCGGGTCGCTGATGCTCCCGCCTGCGGTGACGAACGGAGCCCGGGGCGGGCCGCCGTGCGCGTGTCGCGGATCGTGGCAGACCGGAATCACGCAGCGTTGATATCGGGTTGTGTCCGATGCGTGACCCGTCACGGCCTGGAGTCGGCGGGCCTCTCCGGTACCTTCTGTGGGATGCGAGTGGTTCCGAGCATGAGCCATGCCGGCGGTGCCCCTGGGGCGGTGCCGGATCCGGCGGTGCGCGCCGCCACTCGCAGGGCGGACGGGCTTCTGGCGCCCGCCTGTTCGACTCCCCGCGAAGAGCGTCGCACAGTATGCCGCACGGGTACTCCTTCGCGCTGGAATATGCCCGAAGCGCTTGTTGAGGTGACTGTACGTCAACCAAGCTGTCTCGTAAGGGATTCACGTTCCGTCACCCTGCCTCTGGCTGTTGTTCTGGCCATGCAGAAAATGGCTACGATCGTGGCCCCCGTCGTCATGGTGCACACGCGGCTCGCGTGGCTCGCGTGGCGCACGGCCATGTGTCCGCCGGTTCGGATGGTGTGAGCGGTGCAGGTGCTTCAAGTGCAGCTGGAGATCCGGCCCGACCCCGCTGAGGTGGGGCGAGCCCGGAGGTGGGCCCGTTCGCGCCTCGCCGGGTCCGGGATAGGGGACGAGGAGCCGCTCGCCGAGACGCTCATCCTGCTCGTCTCCGAACTGGTCACCAACGCCGTCGTGCACACCGGCTGTCCGGCCGTGCTGCGGCTCTCCCTGCCGGGCGGGGCGGCCGAGCCGTCCACGGTCCGCCTGGAGGTGGCCGACACCAGCGGCCGGGCCCCCGTGCCCCGTTGCGCGGGGAACGAGGCGACCGGCGGCCGTGGTCTGGCCCTCGTCGACGGCCTGGCGGACCGCTGGGGCTGGAGCGTCGAGGGTGCGGGCAAGCGCATCTGGTGCGAACTGGACCGCTGTACGGGAGCGGGTGCGGCCGAGGTGGACGATGGGGGCGCGGCGGAGCGCCGGGCTGTGGAGGAACGCAGGGCTGCGGTCCCGGTGGAGCCCCGGCCGGCCGAGCCGGCCTACGGAGGGCTCGCGTACGAGGCCGTGTGAGGGGCGGACGAGCTGCGGGTGGGCAGCCGTCAGGAGCCTTCGGCCGTGCGGGAATCGTCGGGTGTGCGGTGGTGTGGGCGGCGGACGCGGGCGGCGGGTGAGGGGCGCACGGGCGCGGAACGCCTCGCGGATCGCGGTGCACAGGCGCAGAAAGCGCTGTCATTTCCGTCCGGGACCGGCATCGGTGCGCCCGTCTGTGCTCCCGTGCGCGCCCATCACAAAGGGGACGTAAGTAATAAATCTCCGTTCGGGTGTTGACGCGACGTGTCCGTTTGATCACGCTTGTGGTCAGCGATTCGCCGCGAGGGGACGACGAGGGTTTCGGTGACGGAGGCCCTCGTCGAGTGTGGGTCGCGATTCGGCGCCGGTTCCCTCAGGGCCGAGGGGAGTCGGTGGGGGTCCCTCCCGCTCGAGCGAAGGCGGGGTGGGGGAGGACGCGCCGGAGTCGGATGGCGGTGCGCGGTGCCGTGCTCGGGGCGGGCGGCCGCGCGCCGCCAGCCGACGTGAGGGGCGCCGGCTCCTACAGCACCGCCACGGGAGCCACCGGAGTCCCCGTCCCGCCGACGAACGGCTCGGGCATCGCCGACAGCAGGAACGCGTAGCGGCCCAGTTGTCCACAGGCTGTGGACAACTTTTCGAGATTCCAGTTCTGGCCTTGGAGCATCCCCATCTCCACGAGGTCGAGCGCGTGCACGGGCAGCCACAGATCGTCGATCTCGGGCGGGAAGATCTCGAACGTGAGGGTGTCGTTGGCGACCGCCGCCACATCGCGCGCGTGGAACCACTCCGGCGTGCGGATGGACAGTCCCGGCGACGGATAGCCGTACCCCTGCTTGTCGCCGGCCAGGTAGACCTGGACCTGGCCGGTGCGTACGAGCACGATGTCGCCGGCGCGCACCCGGGTACCGGCCAGCTCCTCGGCCGCCTCCAAATCCTCCGGAGTGACCGCGTGCCCGCCGTCCAGCCGGTCGACGCCACGCGCGCGTGCCACGTCCAGGAGCACCCCGCGCGAGACGACGTGCCGGGCCTTGTCGATGCCGCTGAACTCGGCGCCGCCGTGCGCGGTGACGGTGCCCGCCGGCCGGCCGTTGTAGAGCTTCCCCGAGTGCGAGACATGGGTCAGCGCGTCCCAGTGGGTGCCGGCCTGGAGGCCCATCGTCACGGCGTCGTCGCTGCACGCCACCGTGCCCGGGCCGAAGATCTCCTGGTTGATCTGCACCATGGCGTGCAGCGGGTTGACCCGCCCCGGGATCAGCCCGGTCTGCACGCCGTCCTCCCGCAGCGGCAGGGCGAGCGGGACGCGGCGGCCCGTGCGGACCTCGGCGACGGCCGCGCGGACGACGTCGTCGGTGACGAGGTTCAGCGTGCCGATCTCGTCGTCGGCCCCCCAACGCCCCCAGTTGTTGACGCGCTTCGCGATGTCGTGGAACTCGACCGGCAGTGTCATTCCGTGCCTCCCCGGGGCTTGTCCCCGACCGGCGGACGGGTCAATGTAGACCTCGAATCTCAAATCTAACGGTCCGTCAGAAACTGCGGGAGGGGGCCGGGCATGGGGAACTTCCTGACCGGCAAGGTCGTCGCCGTCACGGGCGCGGGACGAGGCATCGGGCGGGCCGTCGCGCTCGCGGCGGCGGCCGAGGGCGCGCGGGTCGTCGTCAACGACCACGGCGTCTCGGTGGACGGCGCCTCACCCACCAGCGAGGTCGCCCAGGGTGTCGTCAAGGAGATCGAGGCGGCGGGCGGCGAGGCGGTCGCCGTCGCCGACGACATCTCGACGATGGCCGGCGGGCAGCGGGTCGTCGACACCGCGCTCGCGTCGTACGGGCGGCTCGACGGGGTCGTGTGCGTGGCCGGGATCCTGCGTGAACGGATGCTGTTCAACATGTCCGAGGAGGAGTGGGACCCGGTCGTCGCCACCCACCTCAAGGGCACGTTCACGGTGTTCCGGGCGGCGTCGGCGGTGATGCGCGGGCAGCGCTCCGGCACGCTGATCGGCTTCACCAGCGGCAACCACCAGGGCTCCGTCTCGCAGGCCAACTACAGCGCCGCCAAGGGCGGGATCATCTCGCTCGTGCGGAGCGCCGCGCTGGGCCTGCACAAGTACGGGGTGACCGCGAACGCGGTGGCCCCCGTGGCCCGTACGCGGATGTCCGCGGGCGTGCCCATGGAGCTGGCGGAGATCGGTGAACCCGAGGACGTGGCCGCGTTCGTGGTGTACCTGCTCTCGGACCGTGCGCGGGACGCGGGGGTCACCGGGCAGGTGTACACCGTCGCGGGGCCGAAGATCGCGGTGTGGGCGCAGCCGCATGAACTGCGTTCGGCCTATGCCTCCGGCGGTTGGACGCCGGAAACCATCGCGGAGTTGGTGCCGGGGACCGTGGGGATTGATCCGATGCCGATGCTGGCGCGGTTGGAGGAGATGGAGCGGGCCGCGCGGGAGAAGAGCCGGCCCAACACCTGAGCGTGCTTCCTGTGGTCTTTCGGGTGCGGGTCGTCTGTGGCTGGTCGCGCAGTTCCCCGCGCCCCTTCAGTCGGGCAGCTTGCCCCCGACGTGAGGCGGTGCCGTGGATTTCGGAGCAAGTCCCCTGGACGAGGAGTTCCGGGCCGAGGCTCGGAACTGGCTTGCCGAGCACGCCCCGCAGGCTTCCGATCGCCGCGCCTGGGAAGGCGTCCTCGGAGCCGCCGGGTGGATCGGGATCGGGTGGGCGGAGGGCGGGTTCGGGAACCGGACCGGGAGTCTTGCCCAGCAGGTCGCCTGGGCCGAGGAGTACGCCCGGTCGGGGGCCCCGGCGCGGTCCGGGCACATCGGGGAGAACCTGCTCGCGCCCACGCTCCTCGCGCACGGCACGGCGGAGCAGAAGGCGCGCTTTCTGCCGCCGATCGCCGCCGGGGCCGAACTGTGGTGCCAGGGGTACAGCGAACCCGGCGCGGGATCCGACCTCGCCGGCATCCGTACGAGGGCCGAACCCGCCGCCGACGGACGGTCGTACCGGATCACCGGGCAGAAGATCTGGACCTCCCTCGCCCATGAGGCCGACTGGTGTTTCGTGCTGGCCCGCACCGACCCGGAGTCGAGGCGGCACCACGGGCTGACGTTCCTTCTCGTCCCGATGGACCAGCCGGGACGGATCGAGGTCCGCCCCATCCGGCAGCTGACCGGCACGAGCGAATTCAACGAGGTGTTCTTCGACGGGGCGCACGCGCGCGTGGAGCACGTCGTCGGCGCCCAGGGTGACGGCTGGCGGGTCGCGATGAGCCTCCTCGGCTTCGAACGCGGGGTGTCGATGCTCGCCCAGCAGATCGGCTTCGCACAGGAGTTGGAGCGGGTCGTCGGTACGGCCGTACGGACGGGGGCGGCCGACGACCCCGTCGTACGCGAGCGCCTGGTGCGGCTGTGGGCCGAGCTGCGCACCATGCGGTGGAACGCGCTGCGGACGCTGGGGGGCTCCGGCGGGCCGGGGGCGCCCAGCGTGGCCAAGCTGCTCTGGGCGGGCTGGCACCAGCGGCTCGGGGAGGTGGCGGTGCAGGTGCGGGGGGCGGCGGCGAGCGTCGGCCCCGCCGACTGGTCGCCGTCCTCGCCGTACCAACTCGACGACGCACAGCACCTGTTCCTGTTCTCCCGGGCCGACACCATCTACGGCGGCTCGGACCAGATCCAGCGCACGATCATCGCCGAGCGGGTGCTCGGCCTGCCCAGGCAGCCCAAGGGATAGCGGACGGGACGGAGGGGACGCGATGCGAGGTGTGGTGTTCGACGGGAAGCGGGCCGAGGTCGTCGACGATCTGGCCGTCCGCGATCCGGGGCCGGGGGAGGTGCTCGTCGCGATCTCGGCGGCCGGGCTGTGCCACAGCGACCTCTCGGTCGTCGACGGGACGATTCCCTTCCCGGCGCCCGTCGTCCTCGGGCACGAGGGCGCGGGGGTCGTCGAGGCGGTCGGCGCGGGGGTCGGCCATGTCGTGCCGGGGGATCATGTGGCGCTGTCCACGCTCGCCAACTGCGGCGCCTGCGCGGAGTGCGACCGCGGCCGGCCGACGATGTGCCGGCAGGCCATCGGACGCCCCCAAAAGCCGTTCACGCGCGCGGGGAGCCCGGTGTACCAGTTCGCGGCCAACTCCGCCTTCGCCGAGCGCACGGTGGTGAAGGCCGTTCAGGCGGTCCGCATCCCCAAGGACATTCCGCTGACCTCCGCCGCGCTGATCGGGTGCGGGGTGCTGACCGGTGTCGGGGCCGTGCTCAACCGCGCGCGCGTGGGGCACGGGGAGAGCGTCGTCGTCATCGGGGCGGGCGGGATAGGGCTGAACGTGCTCCAGGGCGCGCGGATCGCGGGCGCGCTGCGGATCGTCGCGGTGGACGCGAACCCGGCGAAGGAGGCGGTGGCCCGGCGGTTCGGCGCGACGGACTTCCTGACCTCGGCGGACGGGGTGCGGGAGGTCCTGCCGAGGGGCGCGGACCACGTCTTCGAGTGCGTGGGGCGGGTCGAGCTGATCCGGACGGCCGTCGACCTGCTCGACCGGCACGGTCAGGCCGTGCTTCTCGGGGTGCCGCCCGCGACCGCCGAGGCGTCCTTCCTCGTCTCCTCCCTGTTCCTGGACAAGTCGATCCTGGGCTGCCGTTACGGCGCCTCGCGCCCCCAGCGGGACATCGCGCTGTACGCCGACCTGTACCGCGAGGGCCGGCTGCTGCTCGACGAACTCGTCACGCAGACCTACCCGGTGGAGGACTTCGAGAAGGCGGTTGGGGACGCGGAGGCGGGGCGGGTGGCGCGGGCGGTGCTCACCTTCTGACGGGAAAACCCGTGGGGCGGTGCCGGTGCCGTCCCCTACGGTCCCGTCATGACCTACCGCGATGTCGCCTCCAGGCAGGTCCTGATCTGGGCCTGCACCGCCGTCGGCGCGCGTATGCCGGTCGCCATGGCGCCACTGGCGCTGGTGTTCCTGGTGCGCGAGCGCCCGGGCGGCTACTCGCTGGGCGCGGTCCTCGCGGCGGCGTACGTCATCGGCGAGATCGTGGGGGCTCCCGTCCTCGGGATGCGGCTGCGGCCCGAGCGGGCCCGCGCCCACCTGGCCGTCGGGCTGGCGGCCGGGGCCGTCGGATTCGCGGGCCCGGGGGCCTTCCCGGACGCCCACCCGGTGGTCCTCGGCGGGTTCGCGGTCGTGGCCGGTGCCGCCCCGGCCGCCGCCACCGGTGGTCTGCGCACGCTGCTCACCGCGCTGGTGCCGGAACGGGCCGCGGCGCAGGCACTGTCCGTCGAGTCGATGCTGACGGCCGGGGTGTGGGCCGTCGCCCCGGCGGCGGTCGCCGGCCTCGCCCTCGGCGTCGCGCCGCGCGTCCCGCTGCTCCTCGCGGCCGCACTGATGGCCTCGTCGGTCGTGGGCCTGCGATTGCTCCCGGCCGCCTGGGGCGCGGGCGGCGCGGGTGACCCGGGCGGCGCGGCTGACCCGGGGGACCAGGACGGTGGGGGCCGCGCGGGTGACCCCGGTGATCAGGGCGGTGGGGGTCGCGCGGGCGTGTCGTCGCTGCGGGTCCTGGCCGCCATCTGGCCCGTGTACGTCACGGGTGCGGCCAGTCTCACCCTGCTCGGGCTCTCCGAACTCGTCCTGCCGGCCCTGCTCGAACAGCGGGGCATCGGCGTCGGCTGGTCCGGCCCGCTGCTGACCGGGATGGCGGTGGGCGGCGGGCTCGGCGCGTTCGCCTACGGCCTCCGGGCCTGGCCAGGACGGCTGCGCACCCGCAGTGTGGTGCTGATGGCGGGGACGTCGGTCTGTGTGACGCTCGCCGCACTGACACCTGGCGCGGCGGCGACAGCGGCGGCACTGGTCGTGGGTGGCACCCTCCAGTCCGCCGCGATGCTCACCCGCAACCTGTCCCTGCGCGAGGCGCTCCCGCCGCATGTCCTCGCCGCCGGGTACTCCGTCATGTACGCGGCCGCGGGCGCCGGTTACGCGGCGGCCGGCTCCCTCGCGGGTGCCCTGCTGAAGGTGGTCGCGCCGTCGACGGCGATGCTGGCAGGCGTGGGGCTGACCCTCGTCCTCACGGCGGTCGGCTGGTGGGGAGAGGTGCGCATCGCCGGGAGGTCATCGCAGAGCGGCGGCGACGCCGTGCCCCCGGCTCCCGTCGGCTCCCGGAGCACCGCTCCCGGTCCGGAAGGTGCGGCGGTACGCGGTGGGAGTGACCCCGAGGGCCGCCTGTAGGTGCTGGCGCATCGACTGGGCGGTGCCGAAACCGGCGTCCCTGGCGATCCGGTCGACGGACCGGTCGCTGGACTCCAGCAGGTGCCTGGCCCGCTCGACCCGCTGCTGGGTGAGCCACTGGCCGGGGCTGATGCCGACCTCCTCGCGGAAGCGGCGCGTGAACGTCCGTACCGACATGGCCTCCTGCTCGGCCATGTCCCGCAGCTGGATCGACTCGTGGAGACGGCCGAGCGCCCATGCGCGGGCGGCGGTCGTGGTCGCCTGCTGCGGGTCGGGCACGGGGCGCTCGATGTACTGCGCCTGGCCGCCGTCGCGGTGCGGCGGTACGACCGTACGGCGGGCGACCTCGTTGGCGACGGCGGTGCCGTGGTCGCGGCGCACGATGTGCAGGCACAGGTCGATCCCGGCGGCGACGCCCGCGGAGGTGAGCACGTCGCCGTCGTCGATGAAGAGGACGTCCGGGTCGACGTCGATGTCCGGGAAGAGCCGCTGGAGGCGGTCGGCGTCGGCCCAGTGTGTGGTCGCGGGGCGGCCGTCGAGGAAGCCCGCGGCGGCCAGGACGTACACGCCGGTGCAGATGGAGGCGAGCCGGGTGCCGGGCCGGATGTGGGCGAGCGCGGCGGCCAGGTCGGGCGTCAGGACGCCCTCCTCGAAGACCGGGCCGAGCTCGTAGGAGGCCGGGACGATCACGGTGTCGGCGCCGGCCAGGGCCTCGGGGCCGTTCGTGACGGTGATGGCGAAGTCGGCGTCGGTCTCGACCGGACCCGGCGGCCGGATCGAGCAGGTGACGACCTCGTACAGGTGCCGGCCCCCGGCGTCCTTGGGACGGCCGAAGATGCGGTGCGGGATGCCCAGCTCGAAGGGGAGCAGACCGTCGAGGGCGAGGACGACGACACGATGGGGCCGGAAGTCGCGCCCGGTGCGCGAGACCCGTTCGGCGGCCTGCTCGGCGTCCGTGGCCTGCTCGACTTCTGTGGCTCGCTCGGCGTCTGCGGCCTGCTCGACTTCGGCGGCTCGCTCGACTTCCGTGCCTCGCCCGGCGTTCGTGGCTTGCCCGGTGCTCGTGGCCCGGCCGGCGCTCCTGACCTGCCCGGCGCTCCTGACCCGCCCGGTGCTGGTAGCCCGCTCGATTCCCGTGGCCTGCTCCGCGTCCGTGGCCCGGCCGGTGCCCGTCGCCCGTTCGGTGTCCGTGGCTCGCCCGGTGTTCGAGGTCTGCTCGATTGCCGTGGTCCGCCGGGTGCTCATGGCCCGATCCTAGCGAATGCTGTCCCTCGGGCCACTCGTCCCCTGGGATCCGGTATCGGAAGCTCGATGACGTGACCCAGACAACCGAAACTCCGGCATCCGCCGAGGGGCAGCTGCCCGCTTCCGGCCAGGGCCGCGACCGCCGCCGTGGCCGGGTCCACCGCGCCTGGTTCGTCGCCGCCGTCACCTTCGTCACGATCATCGGCGCGGCGGCCTTCCGATCGCTTCCCGGGCTGCTCATCGACCCGCTGCACCAGGAGTTCGGCTGGTCGCGCGGCACGATCGGCGCGGCGGTCTCGGTCAACCTGGCGTTGTACGGCCTCACCGCCCCGTTCGCGGCGGCACTGATGGACCGTTTCGGCATCCGCCGGGTGGTCGCGGTGGCCCTGACCGTGATCTCGGTCGGCTCGCTCCTCACGGTGTGGATGACGACGGCCTGGCAGCTGCTGCTGTACTGGGGCCTGCTGGTGGGCCTCGGTTCGGGCTCGATGGCGCTCGCCTTCGCCGCGACGGTCACCAACCGCTGGTTCACCGAGCGCCGGGGACTGGTCAGCGGCATCCTGACCGCGGCCTCCGCCTCCGGCCAGCTGATCTTCCTGCCGCTGCTGTCGTGGATGGTCACGCGGTACGACTGGCGCCCGGCGGCGGTGACGGTCGCGCTGGCCGCGCTCGCCGTCGTCCCCTTCGTATGGCTGCTGCTGCGTGACCATCCGGCCGACGTGGGCCAGAAGCCGTACGGCGCGGCGGAGTTCGTCCCGAAGCCGCCCCCGGTGCAGGGCGCCGCCCGCCGCACCCTGCGGGTCCTCTTCTCGGCGGTCCGCACGGGCCCGTTCTGGCTGCTGGCCGGCACCTTCGCGATCTGCGGCGCCTCGACGAACGGCCTGGTCCAGACCCACTTCGTGCCGGCCGCCCACGACCACGGCATGCCGGTCACGGCGGCGGCCTCGCTGCTCGCCGTCGTCGGGGTCTTCGACGTGGTCGGCACGATCGCCTCCGGCTGGTTCACCGACCGTTTCGAGCCGCGCCGGCTGCTCGCGGTGTACTACGCGCTGAGGGGTGTGTCGCTGCTGTTCCTGCCGATGCTGCTGGCGCCTTCCGTGCACCCTCCGATGATCTTCTTCATCGTCTTCTACGGCCTCGACTGGGTCGCCACCGTCCCGCCCACGCTGGCCCTGTGCCGCGAGCAGTACGGCGAGGACAGCGCCATCGTCTTCGGCTGGGTGCTGGCCTCCCACCAGGTCGGCGCGGCCCTGGTGGCGTTCGGGGGCGGCATGGCGCGGGACACGTTCGGCTCGTACGACATGGTCTGGTACGCGTCGGGGGCGCTGTGCGCCGCGGCGGCGCTGATGGCGCTGGTGATCCGGCGGAGGCCGGCGGTCCCCGTACCGGCGACGGTGTGAAGGCGGGCGCCGGCGGTCCCCGTACGGCGACGGTGTGAAGGCGGGCGCCGGGTCGCGCAACCCGCCGGTGACTACTCCACGTATTAGGTGACTACCTTCCGTAATGTGAGGTGCTCCGGTCGTTGCCCTGCCGTCTGCTGCCTGTGGAGGCGCCTCATGACAGCTCTGTCCCGTCGTGGCGTACTGAAGAGCCTGCCCTTCGCTGCCGGGGCGGTCGTGACCACGGGCGCGGCGGGTCCGCCCGCGATGGCGCGGACGACCGACACCCGCCCCTCCTTTCCACAGCCGGAAACGCGCAGCGCCTCGCCCGACACGGGGCGGCTGGAAACCGAACTGACCGTCCGGTTCACCGAGCTGGACATCGCCGGTGTCGGCCGTGTGTCCACGCGCACCTACGAAGGGACGGTCCCGGGGCCGACGCTACGGGTGCACCCCGGGGACTCCCTGAAGATCACGCAGGTCAACGCGCTGCCGCCGAACGCCGAGGCGACGCAGGCGACGCATCAGGACATGAACGTCCCGCATCACTTCAACACCTTCAACCTGCACACCCACGGCCTGCACGTGGACCCCTCGGGCGAGGGGGACAACGTCTTCCGTGCCTTCGAACCCGCCGCCAGGCCGGGGAGCACGACCACCCACCGCAGCATCGTCGACGTCCCGGCGGATCATCCGGCGGGGACGTTCTGGTACCACCCCCACCTGCACGGATCCACCGCGACCCAGCTGCTGAGCGGGATGGCGGGCGTGCTCGTCGTCGAGGGGGACGTGGACGAGGTCCCCGAGATCGCCGCCGCCAAGGAGGTCGTCGTCTGCGTCAGCGAACTCAAGCTGTCCGGCGGACGGGTGCCGGATCTGACCTCGCACGGCGTCTACGACGACATCGTCTCGACCTTCCTGGTCAACGGGGCGAAGAACCCCGTTCTGACGATCGCCCCGGGGGAGATCCAGCGCTGGCGGATCGTCAACGCCGGAGCCCTCACCGCTCACTTCCTGAGCCTGGGCGGGCAGGAGATGCACCAGATCGCCTGTGACGGCATCACCTTCATGAAACCCGTCGCCACCACCGGGGTGACGCTGCCCATGGGCGGACGGGTGGACCTGCTGGTCCGCGGCGGCAGGCCCGGCACCTACAAGCTGACCGGCGGGGGGCCCTCCCAGCACCTGCTGACGCTCGTCGTCACCGGCGCCGCCCGCTCGATGTCGCTGCCGGCCGCCCTGCCCGGCCGGCCCACCCGACTGCCCGAGCCGACCCGCACCCGGATGCTGACCTTCCGCAGCTACGAGAACGTCTTCTCAGGCGCTTTCCCGAACGCCTACCGGATCCTGGGCGACGGTGAGACGCCGCCCGCCGACCCCCGGGCCGGCCGTGCCGATCTCGCCTGGGGCCGCCTCTCCGCCGACTTCGTCAACCAGCGCGTCCGGCTGGGCGAGGTCGAGGAGTGGACGGTCGTCAACGACTCCCACAACCACAGCCATCACCCCTTCCACCTGCACACCAACCACTTCCTCCTGACCGCCGTCGACAACCGGAAGCTGGCCACGCCGGTCTGGCACGACACCGTCGCCGTCCCGCCGCACGGTTCGGTCACCTTCCGGTTGCGCGCGAAGGACTTCACCGGCCGCTCGATGCTGCACTGCCACCAGCTCCAGCACGGCGACGAGGGCATGATGCAGATCGTCGACTACGTGAAATGAGCGGCGAGTGCTGCCGGGGATCAGAGGAACCGGCCCCTGTGGAACAGCAGGGGCGGTCCGTCCGCGCCCTCGCCCGTCCCCAGGGCGTTCACCCGGCCCACCACGATGAGGTGGTCGCCGCCCGTGTGGACCGCGTGGATCGTGCAGTCGATCCAGGCGAGGGTGCCGGTGAGGCGGGGCGCGCCCGAGACCGGGGACGCGTCGTGGGCGACGCCCGCGAACCTGTCCGTGCCGCTCGCCGCGAAGGCGCGGCACAACGGGCCCTGGTCCGCGCTCAGCACGTTGACGCAGAAGGTGCCCGCGCGGGCGATGCGCGGCCAGCTGGTGGACGTGCGGCCGACCATGAAGGCGACGAGGGGCGGGTCGAGGGAGAGGGAGGAGAAGGACTGGCAGGCGAACCCGGCGGGGCCGACGCCCGCGTCCTCGCCCTCTGCCGCGGCCGCCGTGACGACCGTCACGCCCGACGCGAAGCTGCCCAGCACGCGCCGGAACTCGTCCTGGTCGACCGGCGCCCGTTCGTCCTCCCGGACGCAGCGCAGTTCGGGGCGTGGCAGCACCTCGACCGGGCGGTCCGCCCGGAGGTAGCGGACGGCAGCGGCCGCCATTCCCGCATGTCCCATCATGCGGTCCATTGAAACTGACGGGCTGTCAGATAGGAAGGGCCGGGACTCCTTCACCGGCCCCTGAACCTCGGTTCGCGTCGCTCCACGAAACTCGCCACGCCCTCCCTCGCGTCCGCCGTCGTCATGTTGATCTCCTGGGCGGCGGCCTCGGCGGCGAAGGCGGTGGCGCGGTCGGTGTCGAGTGAGGAGTTGATCAGCTGCTTGGTGAGGGACAGGGCGCGGGTGGGGCCGGCGGCCAGGCGTGCCGCCCACTCGCGGGCCGTCCTGTCCAGTTCCTCGTCCGGAACCACCCGGTTGACCAGGCCTAGGCGTTCGGCGTCCGCCGCGCAGAGCGCGTCACCGAAGAACATCAGCTCCTTCGCGCGCTGCGGACCGATCAGCCGGGGAAGGAGATGGGCGCCGCCGCCGTCCGGGACGAGGCCCCGGCGGACGAACACCTCGATGAACCGGGCCGACTCGGCGGCCAGGACCAGATCGCAGGCGAGCGCGAGATGCGCGCCCAGGCCGGCCGCCGTGCCGTTCACCGCGGCGATCACCGGCTTCTCGCAGTCGAGGACGGCCGCGACGAGCCGCTGGGCGCCCAGCCGCAGGGTGCGGGCCACATCGCCGGCCACCCGCTCACCGGACGCGGAGCCGCCCCGCAGGTCCGCTCCCGCGCAGAAGCCGCGGCCGGTGCCGGTGAGGAGCACCGCCCGTACGTCCGGGTCGGCAGAGGCCTCGGCGAGCAGGGCGATCAGGTGGTCGCGCTGCCCGGGGGTGAGGGCGTTGAGAGCCTCCGGGCGGTTGAGGGTGAGGTGGGTGACCTGGTGCTCGGTCCGGTGACGTATCGACGGCTCGGACGGCTCGGACGGCTCGGCCACGGTCATGCCCCGTTCCGCGAAGTGATCCTCACCGGCACACCGCCAGCGCGTCCAGCGCCACCGCGCCCTGCCCCCACGGCAGGACGACCAGCGGGTTGATGTCGAGCTCGGCGAGGTCGTCCCCCAGCTCCAGGGCCATCCGCTGCACGCGCAGGACGACCTCGACGAGTGCCTCCACATCGGCCGGAGGACGGCCCCGGACGCCGTCCAGCAGCGCCCTTCCGCGCAGTTCGGCCAGCATGTCGCGGGCCTGGTCCTCGCCGAAGGGCGGCACCCGCACGGCGGCGTCGCGCAGGACCTCCACCAGGACCCCGCCGAGGCCCACCGTCACCGTCGGGCCGAACAGGTCGTCATGGGTCACGCCGACCACCATCTCCACGCCCCGCTCGACCATCTGGCACACCAGGACGCCGTCCAGCGAGACGCCCTCGTAGCGGGCGATGTCGGTCAGCTCGCGGTAGGCGTCGCGCACCTGGCTCGCCGAGGTCAGGCCGATCTTCACCAGGCCCAGTTCGGTCTTGTGGGCGATCTGCGCGCCGGACGCCTTCATCACCACCGGGTAGCCGACCAGCCCCGCCGCCCGCACCGCCGCCGCCGCGCTGGTCACCAGCTGCTCGCGCGGGACCCGGATGCCGTACGCCCGCAGCAGCTGCTTCCCGGCGTGCTCGCTCAGCTGCCGGCCCGGCTGCATCAGCAGCTGCGCCTTGCGGTAGGACGGCGACTGGGTGCGCGGGGCCTCGTCGAAGGGGGAGTGGTAGCCGCGTACGAAACGGTGGTGCCCGAGGTGGGCGCGGACGGCCGTCACGCAGTTGGCGAGGGTGCGGAACGTGGCCACCCGGGAGGAGCCCAGGAGGACCTCGCGGTACGCCGGTTCGGTGCCCACCGGCGAGCCCCAGATCACGCACACCAGCTTGTCCGTCCGTTCCGCCGCGTCCACCAGGTCCTGGACCAGACGGTCGCTCAGCGGGGGGAAGGGGCCCGTGATCGGACAGATCAGGACGCCGACGGCCGGATCGTCGAGGATCGCGTCGATGATCTTCCGGCCGCGCCAGTCCCCGACCGGGTGGCCGCCGTTGTCGACCGGGTTGGCCACGTTCAGGTACTCGGGGATCCACTGGTGCAGCTCGGCCTGCTTGGCGGCCGACAGGGTCGGCAGGGTGAGGCCCGCCGCCGTCGCCAGGTCGGCCGCGTGGGCGCCGGTGCCGCCCGAGATCGAGTAGACGACGACCCCCTCGGCCTGCGGCGGCCGTGCCCGGGCCAGCAGGGTGGCGGTGTCCTGGAGTTCGTCGAGCCCGTCCACGCGGATCACGCCGTACTGGCGCATCGCCGCGTCGACGACCTCGTCCGCGCCGGTCAGCTTGCCGGTGTGGGAGGCGGCGGTGCGGGCGCCGGTCTCGGTGCGGCCCACCTTGACCGCGACCACCGGCACCCCGCGCCGGGCGGCCCGGTCGGCGGCGAGGAGGAAGGACCGGCCGTCCTTCAGCCCCTCCACGTAGCAGGCGATCGCGCCGACCTCGGGGCGCTCGGCGAAGTAGGAGAGGAAGTCGGAGGTCTCCAGGTCGGCCTCGTTGCCGGTCGGCGCCCAGTGGGAGAGACGGATGCCGAGTTCCTGGAGGGCGAAGACCGGGCGGCCCTGATGGCCGGACTGGGTGATCAGCGCGATCGCCGGGCCGGTGAGATCGTCCCGGAACCGCTCGAAGGCGTTGAGGTTGGTGTTGGGGCCGAGGAGACGGATGCCCGACCGGGCCACCGCCGTCGCGAGACGGGCCTGCGCGGCCGCGCCCTCCTCGCCCGTCTCCGCGAATCCGGACGCGAAGACGACGGCGAACTTCACCTTCGTCTCAGCGAGTTGCTCGATGACGGGCAGCGGGTCCGCCACCAGCAGGACGGCCAGGTCGACCTGTTCGGGCAGGTCGGCCACGGACGGCGAGCAGGGCAGGCCGAAGACCGTCTCGCGGGTGGGGTGCACGGGGTGCAGCCGTGCCCCCACCCGCTCGGCCCAGTCCACCAGTTGCCGGGTGACACCGGTGTTCGGGCGTCCTTCGGCGTCCGAGGCGCCGATGACCGCGACCGACCCGGGCCGGAAGAACCGGTCCAGGTCGGGGACGTCCGCGTAGAGCGGACGGCCGCTGACGTCGAGGTCGTCCGCGTCGGCCGGCCGGCCGTGGACGGCGGGCCCGGGGTGCTCGCCGCACGCGATGACCCGGGCCCGGCGGGAGTCGGTGGTGAGGGTGCCGTGGGTTGATCCAAGCATCGGTCCGCCCGCTCCTGTGTGACTGCCGTGGGTGACTGTCGAGTAACTGACGCTCTGTCAGGTTACATACCTGACGGAGCGTCAGGAATGGTCGTGCACACAGAAAGGAGCGGACGAGGAGCCGGCGGCGCGCGGTCCGGTCGGTGACTACAGCACCGCCAGTACCTCCTTCGCCACCCGCTCGCCCGACCGCACGGCACCGTCCATGAAGCCCATCCAGTGGACGGACGTCTCCGTCCCCGCCCAGTGGATCCCGCCGACCGGCTCGCGCAGGGCCGGGCCGTACTGCGTCAGGACACCCGGCGCGGCGATCGAGACGGGGCCGCCGCGGGTGTAGGCCTCGTTGTTCCAGCGTTGCAGGACGAAGGAGGAAGGGGAGGCGGCTTTCTCGCCGAAGTACGTCACGTAGTCCTTCAGCACGGCCGCCCTGACCTCCGCCTCGCTCGCCGCGTCCAGCTTCCGCGCCTCGTCGGCCTCGATGAAGCCCATCAGCGCGCCGTACGAGGCGTCGGGCGGGGAGTTGTCGAAAGTGGAGCTGACCACCCCGGTGTCGCTGACGACCTGGCCGTTGAGGCCGTCGGTCCGCCAGAACGGGGTGTCGTAGACGGCGATGGCCTTGCCGACCGAGGCCATCGGCAGGCGCTGGGTGAGCTGGTCCCGGGCGGCGGGCAGCAGCGGGTCGTACGTGATGCGGGCGGCGAGCGGCGGGGGTACGGCGACGACGACCCGCTTCGCGGTCACGGTGATGCCGTCGGCGGTGACGACGTACTTGCCGCCGGACCGGGCGATCGTGCGCACCGGGGCGTTCAGCACCACCCGGTCGCCGAGCGTGGCGGCGAGTCTGACCGGCACCAGCTGGGAGCCGCCGACGAAGCGCTGTTCCTGGGCGCCGTTCGCGGTCTCGGTGAGGCGTTCCAGGGTGCCGGGGGTCGACTCGTTGCCGGCGGCGGCGATGTAGAAGAGGACGAACAGGAGCGAGAGTTCGCGGGGCTCGGCCGAGAAGACCGAGGTGCAGGCCACGTCGAGGAGGAACTTCGCCGACGGGATTACCGCGTTGGCGTTCAGCCAGCTCTCGAAGGTCTGCTTGTCCCACTCGGCGGCCTTGGCCGCGGTCCACGGCGCGTCGACCGGCACCTGCTTGGCCATGTCGTCCAGCGAGGCCTGCACGATCGCGGCGTTGGCGAGGCCGGCCACATCGACGGGCGGGACCGAGCCGAGGAGGCCGTCGGTGGCGTACGGCGTCTTCTTGCCGTCCTTGTAGAGGAGGTTCTTGCCGGTGTTGTAGGTGGCGAAGGTGGCCACGCCCAGGGAGTCGGCGAGCGCTTTGATGCGGTCCTGGGTGGGGCCGATGAACTCGCCGCCGCCCTCGGTGACCCCGCCGCCCGACAGGGGCAGGTTGACGACCCGGCCGCCGACCCGGCCGCGGGCCTCCAGGACGGTGACCGTCCGGCCGGCCGCCACGAGGTCGCGGGCCGCGGTGAGGCCGGCGAGTCCGCCGCCGACGATCGCGACGTCCACGTCCCGGGTGGTGGCCGCGGCGGCCGTACCGGCGGCGGTCGCGGTCAGGGCGGTGGCGCCGGCGGCCGCGGCGGCGGTGCGGCCGAGCAGGGCACGGCGGGACATGCCTGGGGAGTGCTGTCTTTCACTTGCCACGTGCGTCCTCCGTCGAGCTTCGGGAGCGAGAGCGGGTGGAGCCAAAAGATGAACAGGGCTCACATTCTGGCTCCGCAGGAGGGCGCGGGACAACGCTCTCGTTACATCCGACACAGGTGTAACGAGCAGCTGGATTAAGGGAGTTGCCTATCCGTCGACTACCGGGGCCGACTACCGGGGCCGACTACCGGGGCCGGCTGCCGCCGGTCGACTGCCGCAGCCGGCGGCGTACGGCCTTCGCGATCTTTTCCGCGTCGATCGCCAGCTCGCGGAGCGTGCCGCTGATGGGGGTGGTGAAGCCGGTGAAGTACAGGCCGGGGGCGTCCTTCGGGGCGCGGGCGCCGTGCGCGGCGGGTCTGCCGCGGTCGTCGAGCACTCCGAGGTGACCGACCAGGTCCTCCAGGGCGCGTACGTACCCGGTGGCGGCGACGACGGCGTCCGGGGAGATCCGGGAGCCGTCGGCGAGGACGACCTTCCCGTCGTCCTCGAAACCCGTCACGGCGGCCACGATCTCCACCCGGCCCTTGCGCACGGCGTCGATCAGGCCCACGTCCTGCACCGGGATGGCGCCCTGCCTGACGCGGGAGTAGAGGCCGCTGTCGGGGCGGGGCAGGCCGTGTGCGGACAGGTCCGGCACGCTGAGCTTGGCCATCGCGCGCGCGAGCCGGTCCACGAGGCGGACCGGCAGCCGCCGTACGAGCACGGCCGTGTACTGCGCGGCCCACCCGGCCGTCGAGCGGCGCACGATGTGCGGGGCGGTGCGCACGGACAGCCGCACCCGGGCCGCTCCGCTCTCCGCCAGGTCGACGGCGATCTCCGCGCCGGTGTTGCCGACGCCGACGACGAGGACGTCGCGGCCGGCGTACTCCTTGCCGCTGCGGTAGTCGGCGGCATGCGCCAGGTCGCCCGTGTACGTCTCCCGGCCGGGCCACTCCGGCAGGTGCGGGGTGTGGTTGTAGCCGGTGGCGACGATCACCGCCGAGCCGACGAGCTCACGCCCTCCGGTGGCGTGCAGCAGCCAGCCGGTGCCGTCCGGGGTGCGTTCGACGCGGGAGACCCCGACGCCGGTGACGATCTCCAGCTCATGGACCTCGGCGTACTTCTCGAGGTAACGCACCATGTCGTCACGCGCCACCCACCGCCCGAACCGGCGCGGTATCGCAAGCCCGGGCAGGGCCGAAAGGCGCCGGGTGGTGTGCAGATGCAGCCGGTCGTAGTGGCGCCGCCAGGACGCCCCGACCCCGTCGGCCTTCTCCACGACGACGGCCCGTATGCCCTGGCTACGCAGCGCGTACGCGGTGGCGAGGCCGCCGGGGCCGCCGCCGATGACGTAGACGGGGCGGTCGGCCGGGTTCGCGGTGGTGATCGCCTGGGGGGCCGGGCGCGGTGCGGAGTCTTCCATGAGCGCGAGCGTAATCACGCGGACCGTTGATGGGTCTCGGTCAAGACCGGAATTGGTTGCGGATCGATCACGCGTGGGGGAAGTACGGGTGGGACCGGTGACGTAGGCCACTTGGTTGTGGGGAAAAGGTGCGACGCCCGGCCCAGGTGCGCTCGGGCCGGGCGTCGCGTGCGGACGGCGTCGGTGACTATGACGGGAAACTGACGTCGCCGTGTCCAGGATGCCTCCCGGACGGGCCGGGAGGCACGCGGACCCCTACTTCTTGACCTTGGTACCGGCCTTCGCCCGGTGGCCCGTCACCTTGGCGATCCACGTGATGAAGTCACCCGGGTCGGTGTTGGCGCCGTGGCCCTGGTCCCAGTAGTAGAGGTGGTCGACATCGTCGCCGAGGCCGTTCGCGGCGGCGGCGATGTTGGCCGAAACGGTCAGCGAGGTGTCGGAGTCCTTCGTGCCGAGCCGGATCCACCAGTGCTTGCTGCGGCTCGCGTTGGGCTTGTCGGCCAGGAAGTACATCGGGTTCATCAGCCGCAGCGTCTCCGGGATGTCGCTGTCGAGGCGCTTGGCGGTGAGCCCGGTGGTGTCGTTCTTCAGGCTGTACGCCGTGAAGTGGCGGGAGATGACCGTGCCCCTGCCGAACAGGTTGTTCTCGCCCGCCGACAGGTCGAAGGCGTCGAAGGCGGGGGTGTTCTTCTTGCGGGCGCCGACATGGGTGAGGAAGTCCGCCCAGGAGAAGGTGGCCCTGCCGTTCTTCCAGGTGATGAAGGTGTTGGCGGCGAGGTAGGTCGCTCGGTCGGCGTCCGAGAGGGCCGTGAGGTAGGTGGTGGCCGACGGCTCCAGATACTGCTTGACCAGGTACTCGTCGTAGTTGCGCGCGTTCAGCGTGCCGAAGCCGCCGAGGCCCCTGAGCTTCAGTCCGGCCTGGTACTCGGCGAACTGAGACCGGAGCGTCTTCGACACCGCCTGGTCTACCTGCGCGCCGGTGCTGAGGGCGTTGGTGCCCCAGTTCCACTCGTAGGAGCCGTCGGCGTGCTCCAGGTCGGTGATCGGGCACCAGGCGCCGGTCGCGAAGATCGCGTCGGAGGCGTCGGCCGCGCCGAGCTCCTTGAGGTACTTGTCGTAGAGCGGGCTGTCGCCGGACGCGCCGAGCAGCGAGGAGAGCGCGCCGCCCGCGCTGGTGCCGGCGGACACGATCCGGTCGGTGTTGCCGGGGATGCGGCCCTTGTTCGCCCGTACGTACCGCACGGCGGCCTTGAGGTCGACGATCGCGGCGGGAGCCACGCCGTAGTACTCGCCGGCCGAGTTCTTGAGCGTACGGCCGCGGGCGCCGGGCTCGACGACGACGTAACCGGCGGCCAGGGCCAGCAGCTGGTTGGAGGACAGGGCCCCGCCGGTGGCGTTGGTGTTCCCGTTGGCGCCGGGAGCCGAGGCGGACGCCGACGCGGAGGCCGACGCGTCGGCGGAGGGCGCTCCGCTCGGCGCGCCGCCGCCCATCCCGCCGCCCATGCCGCCCGCGCCGACCCCGGTGGCGTCCGCCACGGAGGACGGCATGTACCCGCCGACGGAGTTGGCGAACAGGATCGGTGCGTCGGTGGCGTCCACGGCGGTGCCGTCGATCTCCACCGGCACGCTGACGATCAGCGACTGGTAGGTGGCGTCCACCGGCTTGGCGACGTAGGTGATCGCCTTCCAGAAGTGGTACGTCACGGAGTGCTCGGCGCCTGCGGTGTCCGTGACGGTCGTGGTGAGCGTCGTGTAGGCGTCCGGGTCGAAGGCCAGGGAACCGGCGGCCGAGGACGAGGACGTCGACGTGCCGCTGGACGCCTGCGCGTTCAGGGCGATGCCGCCCACTGCCGCGGCACCCGCCGTGGCGCCGAGCCCCAAGACGACCGACCTGCGCTTGACTGCCCTGTGCTTCACGATGCTGCCTCTCCAGGAACCGGGTGGGATGTGACCGATGGGGTGGTGACTGTGCGCGCTGTCCGGGCTTGCGGTTGTGAACGTAGGCCGCGGCCGACAAAATCGTCAACAATCTGCGGGACATTCACGGGCGACGCACAGCTTCACCGGCGGAGCACAGGTTTCTCTCAGGGGGAATGCGTGGGGTTCCCCGGACCGGGTACCTGACGTACCGTCAGATCCATGGAACAGGGCAACCGTTTCGACATCCCCGAGGCCGACGCCTTCACGCGCGCGTACTGGGACGCGGCCGCCGGGGGCAGGCTGCTGATCCGGCGTTGCGGGGCCTGCGCGCGGGCCCACCACTACCCCCGGGAGTTCTGCCCGTACTGCTGGAGCGAGGACGTGACCTGGGAGGACGCGAGCGGCCGGGCCACGCTCTACACCTGGTCCGTCGTCCACCGCAACGACCTGCCACCCTTCGGGGAGCGGACGCCGTACGTCGCGGCGGTGGTCGACCTGGCGGAGGGACCGCGGATGTCGACGGAGATCGTGGGGGTGGCGGAAGAGGAGGGGGAGGGGGAGGGGGAGCCGCGGGTGGAGTCGCGGACAGGACAGCGTGCGGAGTCCCGTGCGCAGTCCCGGGCGGGGCTGCGGGCGGGACTTGAGCTGGAGGTCGCGTTCCGGGAAGGGGTACCGGTGTTCCTGCCGCTGCGGCCCGCGCCCTGAAAGACCTGAGGTGTTCAATTGCCGGATGACCGACATACGCGAGCCGCAGCCGATCCCCCTCGCCACCGGTCTCCACGGCCACGGACTGACCCTGCGCCCCTGGGACCCCGAGTCCGCCACCGACGTGGACGCGTGGCTGCGCGGGCACCTGGACCCGGAGTTCCGGCGCTGGAACACCCCGCTGCGGACGATCACCGACACCGCCGGCGCCCGGGCGTCCCTGGAGGGCAAGCGCGCCGACGTGGCCGCCGGACGTGCCATGGCGTTCTGCGTCACGGACACGGCCGACGGCGCGGTCCTCGGGCAGATCGGCGTCAACATGATCGACCACGTGCTGAGCTTCGCCAGGGTCGGCTACTGGGTCCTGCCGGAGGCGCGGGGCCGGCACGTCGCCACCCGCGCGCTGCTGCTCGCGGCCCGGTGGGCGTTCGACGAGGTGGGTCTGCACCGGCTGGAACTGGGCCACGCGCTCGGCCACGACGCCTCCTGCCGGATCGCCGAGCGCTGCGGGTTCCGGTACGAGGGAACCCTGCGCGACGCGATGTGGGAGACGGGCCGCAGGGACGCCTTCCGGGACGTCCACCTGCACGCCCGCCTGGCCACGGACACGGAGCCGGCGCCGTAGTTCGCGTGAGGGTGCGGAAATTGGCAGGCGGGGCGTGGTGCTCGCGCGCGACGATGGGGCATGCGCCCCGACGACTGGCACCTCACCCATGACCTCGACGCGTTCCTCGACCGCGCCGGCGACTTCCTGGCCTCGCGGCCCGCGCTGCACACGGTGCCGCTGACGGTGCTGGACGGCCTGCGCCGCCGGGGCCCGCACATGTTCGGCACGCAGGACCCCCTGTTCGGCGCGCTGGAGCGGAGCGACGGCGAGGTCGGCGCGGTGTTCTTCCACACCCCGCCGCACTGGCTCAATGTCACTCCGCTCACCGAGGAGCAGGCCGACGCCCTCGCCGCCCGGCTCGCCTCCGCGGGACACCGCCTGCCCGGCGTCTCGGCGGAGAGCGCGACGGCAGCCGCCTTCGCCGACGCCTGGCGGCGGCGCACCGGTACGGGGTCCGGGCTGCCTCGCCGCGAACGCCTCTACCGGCTGGCCGGGTTGAGGGCACCGGGACCCGTCCCCGAAGGGGCCCCGAGGATCGCCACCACCGCCGATCGGGCCCGGCTGACGCGCTGGTTCGAGGAGTTCGGGGCGAGTATCGGCGAGCGCAGCCATCAGGACGCCGGAGCCTGGGCCGACTCCCGGATCGCCTATGGCGGAGTCACCCTGTGGGAGACGGCGGACGGCACCCCGGTCGCCATGGCCGGCGTCAGTCCGGAGGTGGCCGGACAGGTCCGCGTCGCGCCCGTCTACACCCCGGCCGCACTGCGCGGCCGGGGCTACGCCGGCGCGGTGACCACCGAGGTCAGCCGCGCGGCGCTGGCCGCAGGGACCCCGGAGGTACTCCTCTTCACCGACCTGTCCAACCCGACGAGCAACGGCCTCTACCAGCGCATCGGCTACCGTCCGGTGGCGGACTTCGCGGTGTACGAGTTCGAGTGTGGAGGTGTCTTCCTGCCCGACGAGGCGGTGCAGGCGTAGCCGCTGGGAACGCTTCCGACAGCGATGGGCGCACGCATGAGTGACATGGCCGCGGAATCGAGATCTCTGCCCTGGGCACTCACCAGGTTCCCGGAGTGACCAAGCCCTACGTGATCGAGTTGGAGCCGGAGGTGCGGGCCTGGTTGGCGAACCTCTCACCGCAGCACTACCGCCGGGCGGAGGAGAAGACCGACCTCCTTGCCCGGTCTCCGACGACCCTGGGGGAGCCGCACGACCGTCGTGTTGCCCTCGCACTGACCCGTGCCGCTTTGAGCGAGCGTCTCGGGATGCCGCCTGGCGACGTCGAGACCATTGAGCTCGGCGGAATGCCGCCCCTCACCGCGGACCTGCTGGTCAGGTTGGCGACCGCGCTGGACGTCACGGTGGACCTGCATGTGGTCTCCGGCGGGCACAACACGGTGGTGTTCGAGGAACGCGCCGCCTGAGCTGTGAGCATCCGCCGCTCACGGCCACAGGAGTTCCCTGACCCACCCATCCGGCTCCCGGCCGTACGCCAGTCGTACGTGCCGCCGCTGAGCGTCCCCCTGGAAGAACTCCACCTCGTCCGGGCGCAGTCGGTACAGCGTCCAGGTCGGGGACTTGGCCGTCGGGTTCCGGCGGGCGTGTTCCCAGGCGGCCTCCGACGCTCCCGTCAGCTCCTCCGCCGAGGTCAGCACCTCGCTCTGGCGTCCGGTCAGCGCGGCGGCCAGGGCGCCCGTCGAGCGGGCGTGCAGATCGGCCTGGGCCTCCTCGGAGGGGGCCGACGTGACCGGGCCGCGCACCCGGACCTGACGGCCGAGCACGGGCCAGTACAGGGTGAGGGCCGCGTACGGGCGGGCGGCGAGCTGGCGGCCCTTCCGGCTGGTGGCGTGCGTCGCGAAGGCCCAGCCGTCCGCGTCGGCGCCGTGCAGCATCACGATGCGGGCGTCCGGAAGACCGTCCTCGCCGACGGTGGCGAGGGTCATCGTGTGCGGCTCCCGCTCGCCCGCCGCCACCGCCTCGGCGAACCACTGCGTGAACAGGGGCAGCGGCTCGGCGGGCGCCGCCTCCGGGGCGAAGGGCGGTAGCTCGGTCACCGCCGGGTCCCACACCCGCAGCGACCTCAGCAGCTCATGAAGTTCCGTGGCCATGCAGCGATTATGCGGTCAGTGCCGGTCAGTGCCGGGCGAACTGGACCCGGGTCGACTGCACCACGTTCGCCCGGACGGCGATCCCCTCGACCGTCAGCTGCTCCCCGTAGACGTCGGTGAGCCGGATCGCGCCGCCGCAGCCGGCGCCCTGCTCGGAGAGGAAGTAGTTGTAGCCGGTGCGCGCCAGACGGGTCCAGCCCGCACTCGTACGGACTTCGAGGCGGGCCAGCGGGTTGCGGTGGCCGATCGCCTGGATGCCGCACCAGTACTGGGTGGAGCCGGTCTTGTAGCGGATCGAGATCGTGTCGGACGTGCTCGGGCTCAGCAGGCTCCATGTGACCGGGATCCGGCCCACCGAGAGGGCGGCGAGCTTGGTGAAGGCCTGATGGCTGAGGTCGAGCTGGCCGGGCGCGCAGGGCGCCGGGCACTCGTTGGTGATCCGGACCGTGATCGTCGCGCCGCTCCCGGCCCGGACGAGTACGTACGCGCCGCACGCCTTGGACGTCTCGTAGTCGGCGGTGTTCATCGCCGCGGTCATGACGTCGGAGGTCGGGCCGTAGGAGCAGGCGCCGTCGCCGTTCCCGATGTCGTAGGAGGTGGCGACCCCCTGGTAGGCGGCGCCGGGCCGGATCCGTCCCGCCAGGGGCGCCGCGCCGGACGCGGCCCGCGTGGCGGGCTCGGCGTGCGCGGCGGAGGACCCGCTCGACGTGCCGGACGGGGTGGCGGAGGCCTTGGCCGTCGTGCCGGCCGTCGCGCTCGGGGACCCCGCGGACGGCTTCGGCTTCGGCTTGGCCGACGGTGACACGGCGGGCCCGGTGGCCGTCGGTGAACCGCTCACCGCGGCGCGCGCGGCGCCGGCCACGGGCGCGACCGCGCTCGCCCCGCCGTCGCCGCCTCCGCCGTCGGGACGGAAGACCACGGCCAGGGACACGACGAGTGCGACGGCCGCCACGGCGATCACGGTCACGACGGGCACCCGGCCCGTACGCCGCTCGGGGCGGGATCGGCGGTGCGAGGAGGATGCCACGGATGAGTCCTTACGCGGTTCGGGGGAGCACGTCCTGTGCAGCTGTCGACAGGTCAGTGGCCGCCGGAACGGAAAAGGTTGCCGCCCACCGCAGGAAACCGGCCGCGCCTGAGCACATGTACGTACGGCCCGACGAGTCCGTTCGCTGGGAACGCCAGGTGCCGGACGTGACCGGCTGGGACAGGCCCCGGGCGGCGGACCTCAGTCCCGTCCCAATACCACCGTTCCCGAGGAGCAGAACCAGCCCCCGGTCCCGGAGGCGACCCCCAGCCGGGGCAGGCCCCCGTCCTGGCCCCGCACCTGTCGCTCCCCGCCCTCCCCCCGCAACTGGCGCACCGCCTCCACCAGCAGGAACAGCCCGCGCATCCCCGGATGCTGGGCCGAGAGGCCGCCCCCGTCCGTGTTCACCGGCAGCGCTCCGGACAGCGTCAGCCGTCCCTTCTCCACGAACGCGCCGCCCTCGCCCTTCGCGCAGAAGCCCAGGTCCTCGAGGGTCACCAGCGTCATGTAGGTGAACGCGTCGTAGATCTCGGCGAAGTCCATCTCCGCCGGACGCAGCCCCGCCCGCGCGAACGCCAGCCGGCCGCTCACCGCCGCCGGGGAAACCGTGAAGTCGTCCCACTCGGACATCGAGGCGTGCGAGACGTGCTCCCCCGTCCCGAGGATCCACACCGGGGCCGTACGGCAGTCGCGCACGTACTCCTCGGCCGCCAGGAGCACCGCCGCGCCTCCGTCGGAGCGCAGACAGCAGTGCAGTTTCGTGAACGGATCGGCGATCATCGGCCCGGACAGGACGTCGTCCACCGTCACCGCGTCGCGGAACATCGCGTCGGGGTTCCGGGCCGCGTTCGCCCGGGCCTGGACCGCCACCTCCGCCAACTGCTCGATCGTGGTGCCGTACTGGAGCATGTGACGGCGGGCGGCCATCGCGTACTTGGCGATCAGGGTATGGCCGTAGGGGACCTCGAACTGGAGCGGGCCGCGGCCGCCGAAGGCGAAGGTGCCGGTGCGGCGGCCCGCCTTCACGTCCGCGCGGGCCGTCGAGCCGTACGCCAGCAGGACCGCGTTCGCGTGCCCGGCGGCGATCGCGTCGGCCGCGTGCGCCGCCATGACCTCCCAGGTCGAACCGCCGACGGAGGTGGAGTCGACCCAGGTGGGCCGCAGACCCAGATAGTCCGCCACCTCGACGGGGGCCAGCGTGCCGAGCCCGGCGGACGCGAACCCGTCCACCCGTGACCGGTCGAGCCCCGCGTCCGCCAGTGCCCGCCGCGCCGCCTGGGCGTGCAGGGCGTACGGGGTGACGTCGTCCACCCGGCCGCAGTCGGAGAGGGCGACGCCGACCACGGCCACCTTCCGGTTACCGGGCGCGGATACGGATGCGGATGCGGATGCGGATACGGGCGCGGGCGCGGGTGCCATAAATCTGACGGTACATCAGATAGTGCCCGCCCTGACAGGTGCCGTCTCTCTGGGCATTCCCGTTCCCCCGGCCTAATATGACGGCCCGTCAGATCTGGATGAGAGGGGTGGCCATGGACCCCGGCTTCACCGCCGAGCAGGACGGGATCCGCCGCACGTTGCGCGAACTGCTCCACAAACGCTGCGGCCCCGAGGAGCTCCGCGCCGCCCTGGACACCCCCGGCGGCCACGATCCCGCCCTGTGGACCGTCCTCGCCGAGCAGCTCGGGCTGCCCGGCCTCGCGATCCCCGAGGCGTACGGCGGCGTCGGCTGCCCCCTCACCGACCTCGCCCTCGCCGCCGAGGAGACCGGCCGCGCACTCGCCCCCTCCCCGCTCCTGGCGACCTCCGTCCTCGCCGCGCCGCTGATCCTCGCCCTCGGCACCGACGCCCAGCGCGCCGACCTGCTGCCCCGGATCTCCGACGGCACCCTGACCGCCGCCCTCGCCGTCCCCGCACCGGCCCTCGCCACCGCCCTCGCCCTGACCGGCCCCCAGGGCGGCGACTGGGCCGGCGGAGGGCGTGCGGGTGGGATCCAGGCCCGGCGGGTCCAGGGGGTCTGGCGGCTGTACGGGGAGGCCGCGCAGGTGCTGGACGGGCACAGCGCCGGGTCGCTGGTGGTCGCCGCGCACACCGGCGGGTACGTACGCTCGCGGGCCCTGCTGTTCGTCGTGGCGGGTGACGCCGCCGGGCTCGTACGCACCCGGCAGACGGCCCTGGACGCGACGCGTCCGCAGGCCCGGCTCCAACTTCGTGATGTACGGGCCGAGTTGCTCGGAAACGTGGGCGGGAGCGGGAGCGGGAGCGGGAGCGAGGAATCGGACGTCCCGGCGGCCCTCGCCCGCGTCGGTGACTTCGCCGCCGCCTTCCTGGCCTGCGAGGCGGTCGGGGCCGCCGACCGCGCGCTGGAGCGGACCGTCGAGTACCTGGGACAGCGGGAACAGTTCGGCCGGGTGATCGGATCCTTCCAGGCGGTCCAGCACCGGCTGGCCGATGTGTACGTACAGCTCCAGGCGGCCCGGTCCGCCGCGTACTACGCCGCCTGGGCGACGGGCGGTCGAGGTGGCGTCGGCGGCCCCGGGGAGCGGGTCGGTGGGCTCGCGCTCGCTCAGGCGCTGGAGGCCCTGTGGCGTGCCGCCGCCGAGGGGATCCAGTTGCACGGCGGCATCGGTTTCACCTGGGAGCACGAGGCTCACCTGTTCTTCAAGCGGGCCACGGGCGACGGGCTGCTGTTCGGGCCGGTGCACCGGCTGCGGGCCCACGCGGCCGAGGAGGCCAGGCTCTTCGAGCGGGCGGAGGTGTCGGTGTGATCGGCGTCCGGATGGTGCAGAAGGTGTCCTCGACCCGGGCCTTCGCGAAGGTCGCCCCGCATGTCATCCCCGCCCTCGACCGCGCCGTCCACCGTCTCACCCGGGGAAAGGTGCTGCTCAGCGCCCAGATGCTGCCCGGGGTGATCCTGACGTCCACCGGGGCGAGGAGCGGGCTGCCGCGTCGTGCTCCGCTGGCCTGTATGCCCGAGGAGGGCGGCGGGAGCTGGATCCTGATCGGCTCCAACTTCGGCCGTACCGGGCACCCCGCGTGGACCGGCAACCTCCTCGCCCGTCCGGACGCCGAGATCAGCTGGAAGGGCAGGGACATCCCGGTGCGGGCCGTGCTGCTGACGGGGGAGGAGCGGGCGGACGTCTGGAAGGCCCTGCTGGCCTTCTGGCCGCCGTACGCGACGTACCAGGCGAGGGTGGAGCGGGAGATCCGGCTCTTCCGGCTCACCCCCCGGACCTAGAGCCGCCCGCCGGGCCGGGCGGGTGGGAAAGTCCCGCGGTCCAGAACGTG
The DNA here is from genome assembly GCF_042737375.1 of Streptomyces sp. NPDC060000. NCBI lineage: Bacteria > Bacillati > Actinomycetota > Actinomycetes > Kitasatosporales > Streptomycetaceae > Streptomyces > Streptomyces sp. NPDC060000. The sequence goes on along the minus strand of NZ_JBHWUU010000007.1, from coordinate 70,651 downwards.
CTGGAGCGGCCGCGGGTCCAGAACGCGTGCCGGCTACCGCGGGGGCTGGAACGCGTGCTGGAACGGAAGCGGGCGGCCGCGGCGGCTAGAACGTGTGCTGGAGCAGCAGGAGCGTGCCGATGCCCAGCATCGCCGCCCCGGATGTGCGGGTCACCGCGCGTGCCGCTGTCGGGCGGGCGCTCAGCAGCCTGCGGGCCAGGACGCCCACCGCCAGGTATACGCCGGCGCAGCACGCCATGTGCAGCAGCCCGAGGGCGGTCGTCTGCGCGGCCACCGGCAGCCGGCCCGCCCCCGGGGTGAGGAACTGCGGAAGGATCGAGAGGTAGAGCAGCAGGCCCTTGGGGTTGAGGCCGCTGATCATCGCCCCGCGCAGGAAGACCAGCGCACCGCCTCCCGTGATCTCCTCGCCCGCGCCCGGCGTTCCCGGCCGCCGCAGCACGGACCACCCCAGCCACACCAGATACGCCGCGCCCGCCACCGTCAGCCCGGTCAGCAGCGTGGGCGACCCCGCGACCAGCACCGCGAGGCCCGCCGCGGCCAGCGCCGTGTGCAGGGCGTACCCGCTCACCAGGCCGCCCACCGCCGCGCCCACCGAACGGCCGCGCAGCCCCGCGGAGATCACGTACGCCCAGTCGGCGCCCGGCACGCACACCAGCAGCAGGTCCACGGCGAGGAAAGAAATCAGCGTTCCCGAGTCCATAGTGGGGACATTAGGCGCGTTGTGGCCGAAAGTGTTCCCGAAGTTTTCGCGGATCATCGTGATCTGGGGAAGGATCTGCCTCATGGATGACGTGGACCGGAAGATTCTTGCCGAACTGCAACAGGACGGGCGGCTGACCGTGACCGAGCTGGCCGCGCGGGTGCGGCTGAGCGTCTCGCCGTGTCACCGGCGGCTGCGGGAGCTGGAGCGGTCCGGGGCGATCAGCGGCTACCGGGCGGTGGTGGAGCCCGCCGCCGTCGGGCTGAGCTTCGAGGCGCTGGTCTTCGTCTCCATGCGGCAGGAGGACCGGGACACGGTCGCCGAGTTCGAGCGGGCGGTGGGCGAGGTGGAGCACGTCCTGGACGCGCAGCGGCTGTTCGGGGAGCCCGACTACCTGCTTCGGGTGGCCACCGCCGACCTCTCGGCCTTCCAGCGGCTGTACGACGAGCGCCTCGCCACCCTGCCGGGGGTGCAGCGGCTGACGTCGACGCTGGTGATGAAGCACGTGGTGAAGGATCGCGCGCTGCCCGCGTGAAACCGACATCCCCGGAAAAGCGACGCCCACATGGGGCCGACGCCCACATGGGGCCGACGCCCACATGGACCGACGCCCACATGGACCGACGCCCACATGGACCGACGTCCGTATGGGGCCGACGTCCGTATGGGGCCGACGTCCCTATGAGGCCGGCGCCTCACGGAACCGGTGCCCGCGTGAGGCAGACAGCGCGGCAGGCGGCAGCTCACCCGGTGAGCTGCCGCCTGGCAGACAGGACTTGACCGTAAAGAGAGTGGGGGCCGGGGCTACTTCGTCGGCTTCTTGCCGGTGATGCCCAGGTGCACCAGTAGTGCCAGGTTCGGCTTGAGTTCAGCCTGCTTGACGCCCCACGTCTGGAAGCCCTTCTGGTGCGAGGCGACCGCCGCGAGCATCGCGACGAGCGCACCGGCGACCGCGGCCGGGTTCACGTCCTTGTCGACCTTGCCCTTGGACTGCAACTCGGCGACCGCGTCCGACAGGGAGTTGTTCACCGAGTTGAGGATCTTCATGCGGAGTTTGTAGAAGCGCTTGTCCCCCTCCGCCGCGCCGAGGTCGACCACCCGGAGGATCGCGTCGTTCTTCCGCCAGAACTCCAGGAAGCCGTCCACGAGTTCCTGCGCCGTCTGCCAGCCCGCCTTGCCGACCCAGGACCGCCCGGCGACCAGCTTGGTCAACTCGGCGCCCTCGGAGGCCATTTGCTCGGCGATCTCCAGGACGGCGCCCTCGACGTCCGGGAAGTACTGGTAGAAGGTCGCGGGTGAAGTGCCCGCCTTCCGGGCGACGTCGATGACCTTGACGTCGCGGTACGGAGAGGAGCTGAGCATCTCGCTGAGGCAGTCGAGCAGCTTCTGCCGCGTCGCCTGCCCGCGCCGACCGGCCACGCGGCCGTCGACGGTACGCACTTGTCCTGTCATGACGTCAGCTTACCGAGGGGTGATGGGAGCGCTATTCGGCCGACTGCAAATGGGGTGTGCGGGGGTGTGGAGGCGGGTGTGCCTGGTCTGCGGCTTGCGTGAACCGCCGTTAGTTTGGCTGCATGGCCGAAAACAGGGCATCGGTGTACGCAGAGGGCGTCCCCTGCTGGGTGGACGCGCAGCTTCCCGACGTGGACGCGGGCAAGCGGTTCTACGGTGAGCTCTTCGGGTGGGACTTCGAGGCGGCGTACGGCTCCTCCGTCTGGGCCCGGCTGGAGGGCGCTCCGGTGGCGGCGCTCGCCCACAAGGCGGACGGCCGGATGCCCACCGTCTGGACGGTGTACTTCGCGACCCCGGACGCGGAGACGACCGCCCGCCGCATCCAGAGGGCCGGCGGGCAGGTGGTCATGGCGCCGCTGCCGGTCGACGGGGCGGGCACCGCCGCGCTCGCCGCCGACCCCGAGGGCGCGGTGTTCGGTCTGTGGCAGCCGGCCGGCCACCCCGGCTTCGGCGTACGGCACAAGCCCGGCGCCTTCGCCTGGGCGCAGCTCTACGCCCGGGACACCGGGGCCGCCAACACCTTCTACGGCCATCTCTTCCACGAGGCGCTGTTCGGCCCGGGCGCCGAGCCCGACTTCGGACGGGCGCCGGTCGGCGATGTCTTCCCGGAGGTCATGCCGTCGCACTTCCTCGTCCACTTCGGGGTTGCGGACTGCGAGAGCGCCCTCGGCGCGGTGAGCCGGCTCGGCGGGCGGGTGCAGGCGGGTCCGTTCACCGCGTCCTACGGAATTGTGGCCGTCGTCACGGACAATCAAGGGGCGTCGTTCGCTCTTCTCCAGCGCTGAGCCGTGCTGTATGCGCATATATGAAATGAGACACCCCGATTGCTCCCGGGTTCGCAACCGGCCGCCCGGCCAGGAAGAATCAGGGTGCGTGCCGCCATGGCGGTGCGGTGGGTGAGACGCTGCACGGGGCCGTGTGCACAAGTGGGTGACGCGGTTCGTACGGGGAGGTGGCAGGCAAGTGGTGGATCAGCTGACGCAGCACGATCCGCGGCGGATCGGGCCGTTCGAGGTGCTGGGACGGCTGGGTGCCGGCGGCATGGGGCTGGTCTATCTGGCCCGCTCGGCCTCGGGCCGGCGCGTGGCGATCAAGACGGTCCGGACCGAGCTCGCCGAGGACCAGCTCTTCCGGGTGCGTTTCACGCGCGAGGTGGAGGCGGCCCGCGCGGTCTCCGGGTTCTACACGGCCGCCGTCGTCGACGCCGATCCCCGCGCCGCCGTGCCCTGGCTGGCCACCGCGTACGTCCCCGCGCCCTCGCTCGAGGAAATAGTGAACGACTGCGGGCCGATGCCGGCCCAGGCGGTGCGCTGGCTGGCGGCGGGCGTCGCGGAGGCGCTCCAGTCGATCCACGGCGCGGGACTGGTCCACCGTGACCTCAAGCCGTCCAACGTGCTCGTCGTCGAGGACGGGCCCCGGGTGATCGACTTCGGTATCGCGTCCGGTGTCTCGAACACGCGTTTGACGATGACCAACGTGGCCGTCGGCACCCCCGCCTACATGTCCCCCGAGCAGGCGAAGGACTCGCGGAGCGTGACCGGCGCGAGCGACGTCTTCTCGCTCGGCTCGATGCTCGTCTTCGCCGCCACCGGCCATCCGCCCTTCCACGGCGCCAACCCGGTCGAGACGGTCTTCATGCTGCTGCGCGAGGGCCCGGACCTGGAGGGCCTCCCCGACGAGCTGCGCCCGCTCATCGAGTCCTGTATGCAGATGGACGCCACGGCCCGACCCAACCCGGCCGACCTCCAGGCCCAGCTCGCCCCCCACCTCTTCGGCTCCGGCTCCGACGACAGCGGTACGGCGTCGGCGTGGCTGCCCGAGAAGGCGGTCACCCTCATCGAGACGCGCCGCGGCGGCCGCCCGGTGAAACCGGCACCCCCGAGCCCCCGCAGTGGAGGCGGCGGCGTGGGCATGGCCCGCCCCGCCCTGCCGGCCGTACCGCCCCCGCCGTCCCACGCCCCCGTGGTGCTCACCCGCCCGGCACCGGTGGCCGTCGGCGCCCCCGACACCGGTCCGGTCCGGCTGGCGGGCGCGGCCGTGCCGATCGGGCCCGGCCCGCGCATCGCCGACGTACGCGCCACGGCCGCCGTGAAGGCACCGGTGGCCGAGCCCGGCCTGGTCGCCAGCTGGTCCCGCCCGCGCCCCGGGGTGAACGGCGCGGACACCGCCCTGCCGGCCGCCCAGAGCGCGCCCCCGGAGACCCCGGCGGGCTGGCGGCCCTGGCGTTTTCGCATGTCGAACGATGTGTGGGGCACGCCGTCCGTCGCCGGGGACCTCGTCTACGTCACCTCTTTCGAGGTACACGCCCTGGACGTGGCCACGGGGCGGCGTCGCTTCAAGACGCGGGACGTGGCCTGGTCGATGACGGTCGCGGACGGCCGGGTGCACGCCTCCGACGGGCCCACCCTGTTCGCCCTGGACGCCCGCGAGGGCGGCGACCTGTGGCGGCTGTCGACGGACGCCTGGGTGTACTCGCTCAAGGCCGACCGGGGCACGGTCATCACCGGCACGCGCGGCGGCGGCGTCCAGGCCTGGGAGGCCTCGGCCGGGCAGAAGCTCTGGGAGATCAGCGGCTGCCAGACCGACTTCGAGTCCCCCGAGGCCGGGCCCACCCTGCACGAGGGCACGGTCTTCGTCTGGCAGGACGCCCGGCTCAGAGCCCTGGACGCCCGCACGGGCGAGGAACGCTGGTCGTACCCCATCGGCGACACCGCCTCCTGCGGCGGTGTCCCGGTCCGGGTCACCCCCGCCTCCGACGGCTACGTCTATCTCGCCGCCGGCACCCGGGTCCTCGCCGTCGACATCGCGAGCGGCATGGTGCGCTGGCACTTCGAGGCGCCGGCGGTGTTCCTGTCCCCGCCGACCTTCGTCCCCGGCCCGGCGGTGACCGGCGGTGGCGTCTACCTCGCCGACTACCTCGGCACCGTGTACGCCATCGACGCCACCGACGGCCGTGACCGCTGGCGGATCGCCACCGAGGCCCGGGCGTCCGTCGACCCGGTGCTGGTGGCCGCCGGACACGTCCACGTCGGCAGCGGCAAGGGGCTCTACACCCTGGACGCGGTGACCGGCACGCCCAAGTGGCGCTTCCAGGCGGGCGGCGACATCGTGGGCGCCCCCGCGGTCGCGGAGGGCCGTATCCACTTCGGCTCGACGGACCACCTGCTGTACACGCTGAAGGCCGACGACGGCCGGCTGCGCTGGAAGCTGGCGACCGGCGGCGAGATCACCGGCTCCCCGGTGGTCCGTGACGGCGTCGTCTACGCGTCCAGCAAGGACCGCTGTGTGTACGCGCTGGACGCGGAGAAGGGCACGGGCACGGCGAGAACGGCCTGAGCCGGCGGCTCCGGGCCGGTCCGGTCCGGGACGGTCCGGGACGGGAGCCGGTCGCTCCGGTTCCGGGACGGCCGTCGTGCCGGGTGTGCGGAAGGGGATCCGGACGGCGGCCGCCGCTGCGGGGAGCGGCCCGTTCGCCGCTCTCACCGCAGACGCTACGCCGGGGACCGGCCGGTCGCCCCTCGGTGACATGGCCGTGACAGGTGCTGCTTAGGCTGCTCTTATGTATCGACGGGGGCAGAAACTCAAGTTCACAGCGGTGGCCGTGTTCGTCGTACTGGCGCTGACCGGTTTCTCGACGAGCAGGGGCCACGGTCACGGCAGCAGTCACAGTGGCGGCGGAGGCGGGTGCAGCAGCTCCGGCCAGGACCACGACAGCTCGTCGTCGACCTCGGGTTCGACGTCCAGCGGCTCGTCCGGCAGCACCTACCGCGACTACGACGACGATGACGACTACACGGACGACACCTCCGGCGGCGGCTCCTCGAGCACGTCCACGACGCTCCAGGACGCCACGGTGGAGCTGATCGACTGCGCCACGCCGAGCGAGGCGTACGCGACGGTCGAGGTCACCAACCCGAACGCGGCCGGCGGCTACTTCACCGTCACGGTCGATTTCCTCGACGCCGGTTCGGGCCGGGTGGAACAGCGGAGCACCGACGCGTACGCCGCCGGGAACGACTCGGCGACGGTACAGGTGGACCTGTCCGGACCGGGCGTCGCCGCGAAGGTCGACCACTGCGAGCCGGAGCCGTACGCATCGGCGAACTGACCGGACGCAGCGACCGCGCCGGAGAGAGCGTCGAGGACATCGCGTACGACTACGCCATGACGCCAGAGCAGGTGGACGCTCTCTGCCAGGCAGTGGTGTGCCTTGCCGCCCGAGTTCTTCAGGGGGTGGGGCCCGGGTGGAACCGGTTGGTATCCGCGCGCGGGAGCCGGGAGCACCCTCAGCGGATCCGGGGTTCGGTGGTCGAGCGGCCGACGAACAGTTCCGTCTGGTGTTCGGCGGGCAGGTTCCCCAGCGAGATGAGATGCGGCGCCTGCGCGAACCCCATCGCGCGGGCCGCCTCCTTCGCCGCCCACAGCGCCCGCACGGTGCCCTGGACCCCGGCGGGGGGATACCCGGCGACGACGGCGGCGCAGGCGGTGGCGGCGGCCAACGCCCCGCCGGCGGCGGTGAGTTCGGACACCAGCCCGACGTTGAAGGCGCGCCGGGCGGAGATCCGTTCCGCCGTCCCCATCAGCATCATCCGCGCGACCTCCCCGTACGGCATCCGCTGCGCCAGGAGCACCGACTCGTACGCGCTGACCATCCCGTACGTGGTGTGCGGGTCGAAGAACACGGCGTCGGCGCCGGCCACGATGAACTCGCACTCCCCGAGCAGGTAGAAGGCGCCCCCGCAGGCCATCCCCTCCACGGCGGCGACGACCGGCTTCCACAGGTCGTTCGCCTTGGGCCCGACGGTGAGCAGCGGATCGTCCTGCATATAGGGGGAGCCGGGCTGCGGCACGACGGCGTCCCGGTCGAGGCCCGTGCTGAACGCCCGCTGCCCTGCCCCGGTCAGGACGACGGCCCGTACCGACTCGTCGAACCGCAACTCCCGCCAGATGCGCTTCAGTTCGCGGACGGTCTCGAGGTCGATGGCGTTGAGCCGGGCCGGGCGGTCGAGGGTGACGACGGCGACGCCGGTGTCCTTGTCGATACCGAGGCGCACGCTCACGGCCGCTCCAGGACCCACTGCGGAAGCCCGTCGCCGTCGAAGACGACCTGTACGCGGGCGCCGATCCGGACGCGGTCGGGGGAGAGGGAGTCGAGCGCGGCGCCCGGCTCGCTCACCAGGTTGCCGACCATCCGGATGCGGGGCGCCTCGGCCAGCTCGACGAGGATCACGTTGTAGGGCGCCCGGGCGGCGTAGTCGGGCAGCAGGGGTGGATGCGGGACGGCATAGGACCAGATCCGCCCGCGTCCCGACATCAGCCGCCACTCACTCGCGAAGGACTGGCAGTGCGGGCAGCAGGGGCGGGGCGGGAAGCGGGGTTCGCCGCAGTCGCCGCAGGCCTGGACGCGGAGTTCGCCCTGGGCCGCGTACTGCCAGAAGGGGGCGCCGTCGGCGTCGGTGACGGGGGTGAGCATCGCGGGATCAACTCCTCGGTTCGTTCAGTTCCTGAGCAGCAGGGCGGAGGTCGGGACGCCCTCGCCGGCCGTGACGAGGCAGGTCGAGGCGCCCGGCACCTGGGCGGTGCTGGTCCCGCGCAGCTGCTTCACGCCCTCGTTGATGAGGTTGAAGCCGTGTACGTAGGCCTCGCTCAGGCCGCCGCCGCCGGTGTTGAGGGGCAGCCGTCCGCCGGTCTCCAGGGCGCCTCCCTCGGTGAACGCCCCGCCCTCGCCCCGGCCGCAGAACCCGTATCCCTCCAGGGAGAGCGGGACGAGGGGGGTGAAGGCGTCGTAGATCTGCGCGACGTCGACGTCGGGCGGGGTGAAGTCGGCGTGCTTCCACAGGTGCCGGGCGGCTGCCCAGGCGGGTCCCGTGAGGGGGTCGTCGTTCCAGTAGTTGACCATGCCGTGGTGCTGGGCGGGCAGGCCCTGGGCGGCGGAGTGGACGTAGACGGGTGCCCGGCGGCAGTCCCGGGCCCGCTCGCTGCTCACCACCACGCAGGCCAACGCCCCGTCCGTCTCGAGGCAGTTGTCGTACAGGCACAGGGGTTCGCTGATCCACCGGGACGACATGTACATCTCGCGGGTGAGGGGCCGTTCGTACATCACGGCGGCGGGGTTCTGGTTGGCTCGGTTGCGGCAGGCGAGGGCGACGTTGAAGAGGTGGTCGCGGGTGGCGCCGTACTCGTGCAGATAGCGGCGGGCGAGCATGGCTATCTCGTCGGCGGGCCGCAGCAGACCGAAGGGCCGGGTCCACTGGGCGGGGGTGGGGAGCTGGACGGCCGTGTTGGTCCACGGGCGCGGCCCGGAGCCCCGTTTCCGCGACCGCCAGGCGACTCCCACCGTGGCCTGACCGGAGGTGATGGCGGCGGCGAGGTGGGCGACCGTGGCGCAGGAGCCGCCGCCGCCGAACCCGATCCTGCTGAAGAAGGTCAGGTCACCGAACCCGACGGCCTTGGCGAGCTCGACCTCGTCCGTCTCCTCCATGGTGTAGGAGGCGAGGGCGTCGACCTCGCCGGGGGCGATCCCGGCGTCGTCGAGGGCGGCGAGGACGGCCCGGCAGGCGAGGGTCCGCTCGTCCTCGGGGAGGTGCTTGGCGAAGGACGTCTGGCCGATGCCGACGATGGCGGTGGCGTCCTTGAGTCCGGTCCCTGCGGGCATGCTGCACGCACCTCCACACGGCGACTGCGCTGCTGACAGTCCGTCAGGTTACCGCTAATCTGACGGGTAGTCAGCAACTGGGAAGGCTGCCGGTGGGGAGGCTGGTCGTGCGTGGTGACATGGAGTGGGGAACGATCCCCGGCCTGGTCCGCTGGGCGGCCGAGCGGTACGCGGCGACCGAGGCGGTGGTGGAGGGCCGTACCCGGATCTCCTACGCCGAGCTCGGCGCCCGGATCGAACGCGCGACGGCGGCCTGCCTGGCGCACGGGGTGCGGGCGGGGGACCGGGTGGCCGTCTGGGCGCCGAACTCCCTGGACTGGATGGTGGCGGCGCTGGGCGCGGTCGGGGCGGGAGCCGTACTCGTGCCCCTGAACACCCGCTTCAAGGGCACCGAGGCGGCCGACGTGCTGCGCCGCAGCCGGGCGCGTCTGCTCTTCGTGACCGGCACCTTCCTGGGGACGTCGTACGTGGCGTCACTGCGGCGGGCGGCGGCGGAGGGCGCCGGAGCAGGCCCGCTGCCCGGACTTCCCGCGCTGGAGCGGGTGGTGGTGCTCTCGGACGACGCCCCGGCGGACTTCCGCACCTGGAAGGACTTCCTGGCGGGCGGGGACGGCATCGGGGCGGCGGAGGTCCGGGCGCGGGCGGACGAGGTGTCGGGGGAGTGGCCCTCGGACATCGTCTTCACCTCGGGCACGACGGGCCGCCCCAAGGGCGCGGTGATCACCCACGCGCAGACCCTGCGGGCGTACGCCGTCTGGTCGGACCTCGCGGGGCTGCGGCGGGGCGACCGCTACCTGATCGTGAACCCCTTCTTCCACACCTTCGGCTACAAGGCGGGCGTGATCGCCTGTCTGATGCGGGGCGCGACGATGATCCCCCAGCCCGTGTTCAGCGTGGACACGGTCCTGGCGAACGTGGCCTCGGAACGGGTGTCGGTCCTGCCCGGCCCGCCGACCCTGCACCAGTCGCTCCTGGACCACGCGGCACGGGACACGTACGACCTGTCGGCGCTGCGGCTGGTGGTGACGGGCGCGGCCGTGGTGCCGCTGCGGCTCGTCGAACGCCTGCGGGGCGAACTGGGCGTGGAGACCGTCCTGACGGCGTACGGCCTCTCGGAGGCCAGCGGTGTCGTCACGATGTGCCGTCGCGGGGACGACCCCACGGTCATCGCCTCGACGTCGGGCCGCGCGATCCCCGGCACCGAGGTGCGGGTGGACGCGGCGCCGGGCGAACCCGGGGAGGTCCTGGTCCGGGGCTTCAACGTCATGCGCGGCTACTACGAGGACGAGGCGGCGACGGCGGAGGCGCTGACCCCGGACGGCTGGCTGCGCACGGGCGACGTGGGCGTCCTGGACGCCGCCGGCAACCTCCGGATCACCGACCGCCTGAAGGACATGTTCATCGTCGGCGGCTTCAACGCCTACCCGGCGGAGATAGAGCAACGCCTCGGCCTGCACCCGGACGTGGCCGACGTGGCGGTGGTCGGCGTCCCGGATCCACGCCTGGGCGAGGTGGGCAAGGCGTACGTGGTGCGCCGCCCGGGCGCGGTGTCCACGGCCGAGGACCTGATCGCCTGGGCCCGCCGGGAGATGGCCAACTACAAGGTGCCGAGAGCGGTGGAGTTCGTGACGGCACTGCCGCGCAACGCGAGCGGCAAGGTGGTGAAGGGGGCGCTGCGGGCCCGGTGACCCGACGGGCTCCCGGACACACCACGGCCGCGGCGGCTCCCCTCGTGCCGCCGCGGCCGGGCCCCCGTCGGCCGGTGCCTACTTGCCGCCGTCCAGGCCCAGGGCGGGCGGGGCCGGCATGTGGTTGTCCATCGTGGTGATGACGTCCGCGGCCGGCTCGCTCGGCATGTGGTTGTCGAGCGTGGTGATCGTCTCGTCCGTGACCTGCGAGGCCGGAGCGCTCTCCTGGGGGAGGGCCTCCGCTTCCTTCTTGGTGTCGCTCATGGGCATTCCTCTGCTGTGGTGACGAGTGAGGAACGCCCGTCCGGTTGCTCCCCCGAGGGCCGCCGGACGGGCGTTCGGAGCCGCACATTAACCGACCGGGCTCCTGTCCTGACCGTCTGCCCCCCGACGCGACGGTCCGACAGAGACGAGAGTGCCGGGTGGAGATAAACGAATGCTGAACGCCGCCACAGCCCGGGGCCGGGCATGCTCCGCCGGCTACGCCGGAGCCGAGGTCAGCAGTTCCCGCACGTCGTCGGCCTCCGAGGCGCCGTTCTGTTCGAGGAGGTTGAGAGCCTCGCGCCAGCACGCCTTCGCCCGGTCGGGCTGATCGAGCGAGGAGAGGGCCCGTCCGAGGAGCGTCAGGATGTTGCCCCGCATGCGGTCGCCGCCGATGGAACCGAGGGCCAGCGCCTGTTCGGCGTGCTGCGCCGCTCGGGCGGGACGCCGGGCGGCCATGTGCGCTTCCGCGATGCGGTAGTTGGTCGCGCCCTCCCACAACCGCTGCCGGTGTGCGCCGAAGATGCCCAGGGCCTCGGAGAACTGGTCCAGTGCCTCGCTGTGCCGGCCCGCCGTGGTGAGCGCGACACCCACGGCGAAATGGCCGTTGGCGAGCCTCATGGTCCTGCCCATCTCGAGGTACAGGGCCAGGCCGTGCCGGGCGATCTCGACGGCCGCCGCGACGTCTCCCACGCCGAGTTGCGCACGGGAGAGGTTGGACAGGGCGGATGCCTCGCCGGGCTTGTTGCCGGCGGCCCGGAAGCCGTCGATGGCCTGGTCGAAGAGAACCCTGGCCTCCGCGTACCGGCGCTGATGCAGGCAGATGAGCCCGCGGTTGTTGGCCACCCACGCCACAGCGGTGGAATCCGCCACCGAAGCCGCGAGTTCCATGGCGAGCCGCGCCTCGTCCTCCGCCTGCTGAATCCGCCCGGACACCAGGAGTACGTCGGTGAGCACCGTCCGGGCCCGCCCCTCGGCCCGCAGGTCCCCAGTCGTCCGGGTCGCGTCACACATCGCCCTGGCCGTGGTCTCGTACTGACGCGAGTTCGCGCCGGACTCCGTCAGATCCTTCGCGGCCCAGAGCAGGTCCACCGCCCGCCGCGTCCTGTCGGTGCCCGCGGCCTGCTGTACGCAGGCCAGGAGCGGAGCCGCCTCCGTGTACAGCCAGTCGAGAGCCGTCGCCCCTTCCGTGAAGCGCGCCCCCGGGTACTCCGTGGGCTCCAGGTCGTTCACCAGCCGGTCCCCGGGACGCTCGATGGCGTAGACGCCGGAGGTCGTCGACAGATAGAAGTCCAGCAACCGCGACAGCGCCGCCCCGCGCTCGCTGGGCGGCCATTCGTCCCGGTCCGCGCACGCACGCGCGTAGAGCCGGACCAGGTCGTGGAACCGGTAGCGGCCGGGGGCCGCGGACTCCAGCAGGGAGGTGTCCACCAGGGACTCCAGCAGGTCCTCGGTGTCGTCGACCGGCAGGTCCAGGACCGCCGCGGCCGCCGCCAGGGAGATGTCCGGGCCGTCCGCCAGACCCAGCAGCCGGAACGCGCGGGCCTGGGCGGGCTCCAGGGCGCCGTAGCCGAGTTCGAACGTCGCCTTCACCGCCAGGTCGCCCGCCTGGAGCTCGTCCAGCCGGCGCCGTTCGTCCGCCAGTTTGGCGGCGAGGACGGAGACCGTCCAGGTGCGGCGGGCCGCCAGCCGGGACGCCGCGATACGGATCGCCAGCGGCAGGAATCCGCACGCGGCCACCACGTCCAGCGCGGCCTTGCGCTCCGACGCCACCCGCTCCTCGCCGACGATCCGGGTGAAGAGGGCGAGGGCCTCCTCGGGGGACATCACGTCCAGGTCGACGAGATGCGCTCCCGCCAGGTCCACCATCCGCACCCGCGAGGTGACCAGCGCCGCGCAGCCCTCCGTGCCCGGCAGCAGGGGGCGGATCTGGGCCGCGTCCTTCGCGTTGTCCAGCAGCACCAGCACCCGGCGGCCGTCCAGCACCGAGCGGTACAGCGCCGCCCGCTCCTCCAGGGAGTCCGGTATCGCCGAGTCCGCGGTGCCCAGGGCGCGCAGGAACGACCCGAGGACCGTCTCCGGCTCCGCCGACCGCGGCCCCGCGCCCTGGAGGTCGACGTACAACTGCCCGTCGGGGAAGGCGGGCCGTGCCTGATGGGCCACGTGCACGGCGAGGGTCGTCTTGCCCACGCCCCCGATGCCGGCGAGCGCGGACACCGCCATCACCCGGCCGCCCCCGCCGGCGCCGTCACCGGCCCGCGCCAGCACCTCGCCCAGTTCGCGCACGAAGGCGGAGCGGCCGGTGAAGTCAGGCACCGTGGCCGGGAGTTGAGCGGGTCTCACCCGCACCATCGCCGGTTCCGCCGCCGGTGCCGACGGCTCCGCCAGCTCCGGGTCGGCCTGCAGGATGCGGCGCTGCAACTGGCGCAGCCCGGCCCGCGGATCCACCCCCAGCTCCTCGGCCAGCAGCCGCCGGGTGTCGGCGTACACCGCGAGCGCCTCCGCCTGCCGGCCGCTGCGGTACAGCGCCAGCATCAGCAGTTCGCGCAGCCGCTCGCGCAGCGGGTACGCCGCGGTGAGCGCGGTGAGTTCGGAGACCGCCTCCGCGTGGCAGCCCTGCTCCAGGTCCATGTCCAGCCGGGATTCGAGCAGCCCCAGCCGCCACTCCTCAAGCCGGACGCGCTGCGCCTCCGCGTACGGTCCGGGGACGCCGGCCAGAGCCTCCCCGTTCCACAGCGCCAGCGTGCGGTTCAGTACCTCACGGGCGTGGGACAGGTCCCCGGCGGTCCGTGCCTTCTCCGCCTTCGCCGCCCACTCCTGCGCCACCGCCAGGTCCAGCGCGCCCTCGGCCGGCACGCGCACCGCGTAGCCGCCCGACTCGCTCACCAGGACACCCGGGTCCAGCACCTTGCGCAGCCGCGAGGCGTACGTCCGTACCGCTGCCAGCGCCTGCGAGGGAGGGTCGTCGCCCCACAGCGCGTCGATCAGCTCGGCGGCCGTCGCCGTGCGGCCCTCCCGCAGCAACAGGGCTGCCAGCAGGGCTCGTTGCTGAGGTGAACCGGTGGCCAGCCGCTCGTCGCCGCGACATGCGCGCACCGGCCCGAGCACGTCGAAGCGCAGCGTCGCCGGCTCCTCGGGGGAGCCGGGACGTCTCTGCTCCGGCACACGCGGGTCGCGGTGTCCTACCCGGTCGTCCATCAGGGCTCCCCTTAGGCATCCGTATCAAGGACCTGTCCAGCCGATCACGCCGCAGACGCGGGAGTCGGCACGCACGTCCGCGGCGTTGTCGTCGGTTGCCGACGCTCCGCGTCGACGCCCTCCTCCGCCTTGCAACCGCACGCGCCGGATCCCGCTCACCGGCACTGCTTCGGCACCGGCACTCTCCTGCGGCGTGATCGGCCGGAAAGGTCCAAGCCCAGTTTGCCCTGTCCGTGCCGGAACCGTCAGCCTGCCCGGGAGGTGCGCGGGAGTCCACACGTCCCGCCCATCCGATGCGCACACTTCCCCGCGGAGCCGAACGGCCCCGGCTCGCACCCGCTAGCTGACGATCCGTCAGATCGGCGCTACCGTGCCCCCATGGAGAACGCATTGGAGACCGCGAAGGCCACAGAGAACCTCCCGCTGATCATCTCCGTCGACGACCACACCGTGGAGCCGAGCACCGTCTGGCAGGACCGCCTCCCGAAGAAGCACCTCGACACCGGACCCCGTATCGTCCGCGCCCCGCTGAAGGAGATGACCTTCCTCGGCGGCCGCTTCAAGCCCGTCATGGGCGAGCCAGGCGACGAGGGACCCGTCGGCGACTGGTGGATCTACGAGGACCTGCGCCGCCCCCTCACCCGCCTGGACACCGCCGTCGGCTTCAGCCGGGACGAGATCAAGCTGGAGGTCATCACCTACGAGCAGATGCGCCCCGGCTCCTACGACGTCCCGTCCCGTCTCGCCGACATGGACGTCAACCACGTCCAGTCCGCCGTCTGCTTCCCCACCTTCCCGCGCTTCTGCGGCCAGACCTTCACCGAGGCCGGGGACCACGAACTGGGCCTGCTGTGCGTGCGCGCCTACAACGACTGGATGGTGGAGGAGTGGTGCGGCCCGCAGGCGCGGGGCCGGCTGATCCCGCTCACCCTGATCCCGCTCTGGGACGCCGAACTGGCGGCGGCGGAGGTCCGGCGCAACGCGGCCCGCGGGGTGCGCGCGGTCGCCTTCTCCGAGATACCCCCGCACCTGGGCCTGCCCTCCGTCCACACCGACTACTGGGACCCCTTCCTCGCCGCCTGCGACGAGACCGGCACGGTGGTGGCCATGCACATCGGCTCGTCGAGCCGGATGCCCTCCACCTCCGCCGACGCCCCGCCCGCCGTCGGCTCCACCATCACCTTCGCCAACTGCTGCTTCTCGATGGTCGACTGGCTGATGAGCGGCAAGTTCGAGCGCTTCCCGAACCTCAAGGTGATGTACGCGGAGGGCCAGATCGGCTGGATCCCGTACATCCTGGAGCGCGCCGACGTGGTGTGGGAGGAGAACCGGGGCTGGGGCGGGGTCGCGGACAAGGTCCACCGTCCCCCGTCGGAGCTGTTCGCCGGCCACGTCTACGGCTGCTTCTTCGACGACGCCTTCGGCCTGCGCAACCTCGACTCCATAGGCGTCGGGAACGTCCTCTACGAGACCGACTACCCGCACTCCGACTCCACCTGGCCGAAGTCGCGCGAGGTCGGCGAGGCACAGATGGGCCATCTGGCACCGGACGTGGTGGAGCGGATCGTACGGGGCAACGCGATCGAGCTCCTGGGGCTGACGCCGGACGGCCTGTGGAGCCCGCGGTGAGCCTCGACTACGGCATCCAGCTCCCGGTCCAGTCCCAGTCCACGATCTACGCCGAAGCCTGGGAGGCGGACGCGGGCCCCGCCGACCTCGTCGCGGTGGCCCGCGCCGCCGACCGCGCCGGATTCGCCTATGTCGCCGCCTGCGACCACGTGGCGATCCCGCGCCGGCTGGCGGACGCCATGAGCACCGTCTGGTACGACCCCGTGGCCACCCTCGCCCACCTCGCCTCCGTGACCGAACACGTCCGGCTGCTCGCGCACGTCGCCGTCGTCGGCCTGCGCCACCCCCTCCTCACCGCAAAGCAGTACGCCACCCTCGACCACCTCAGCGGCGGCCGGCTGATCCTCGGGGTCGGCGCCGGGCACGTACGGGAGGAGTTCGAGGCGCTGGGGGTGGACTTCGAGCGGCGGGGAGCGGTCCTGGACGAGACGCTCGACGCGCTGCGGGCGGCGCTCGGGCCGGACGAGTTCCCCTCCCACCACGGCAAGTCCTTCGACTTCGAGGAGCTCGGGCAACGGCCCAGACCGGCCCAGGCGCGGGTGCCGCTCTGGGTCGGCGGCTCCTCCCCGGCCGCCGTCCGCCGGGCCGCCCTCAAGGGCGACGGCTGGCTGCCCCAGGGCGACCCGAGGGAGCGGCTGCCCGCGCAGATCGAGACGCTGCGGCGGCTGCGGGGGGACGGCACACCGCTCACCGTCGGCGCCATCACCGAGCCGCTGTACGTCGGCGCCCCCGGCTGGGAGGTGGGCCGCCGCACCCTCACCGGGCCGCCGGAGGCCCTCGCCGAGTCGCTGCGCGCCTACGGGGCGATGGGCGTCGACCAGATCCAGGTGCGCTTCCGCTGCCGGAGCCGCACCGAACTCACCGACCAGATGAGCCTGTTCGGAGCCGAGGTGGGGCCCCTGCTCGGCAGCGGTTCTTGAACGTTTGAACATGTCCACGCCGAGCCGCGTATGTACGGACGTACGGACGTGATGGCTCCGGCGGAAGGACCCCGTAAGTGCGATCCTCCCAGCGACTCTCCGTCGCTCTCGCTTGCGCCGAGGGCGACTGGCCGCACGACGGCTGGCCCGCCCCCGACGATCCGTACGTGGACCGGACGGTGCGTGTCGCCCCGCCCTACGACGCCCTGCGCAGGGGCGGCCCGGACGTCGTCGTGCTGCGCTGCGCGGAGCCGGCGAAGTCCTTACCGGGCCTGCGGGGGGCGCTGGGCGGCCGGGACGTCCCGGTGATCGTCGTCAGTGCCCGCACGGACACCGAGACGGTCGTCGAGGTCTTCCGGAGCGGGGCGGGCTATCTCGCCGAGGGCGACTACTGCACCCACATGCTGTCCTCGGCGGTGATGGCGGCCACCGTCGGCCACACCTACCTCTCCCCGGCCGCGTGCGCCGCCCTGCGGGAGGGGGCCCGGCGGATGCCGGCAGGACCGCGTGAACACGACGCGATCGAGCGGCTGCGCGCACTGCTCTCGCCGCGTGAGCGGCAGGTCATGGAACTGCTGTCGACCGGCCTGGGCGCGCAGGAGATCGGGCTGCGATTACGGCTGAGCGAGAAGACCGTCCGCAACAACCTGAGCAACATCTACTCCAAGCTCGACGCCAGGGGCAGCACGGACGCGGTCCTGCGGTGGCTCGGGGCCACCCCGGCCACGCCCGTGCTTCGCACCTGAGAAGACCTCGGTTCCGCTCTGCGGCCTCGTTCCGCTTTCCGGACTCGATTCCGCTTCACGGACTCGATTCCGCTTCACGGACTCGGTTCCGCTCTACGGCGCGGGGATGTCCGTGAGCGGAATTTCCACGTCGGTGACCGCGTCGCCGCCCGCGCCGAATCCGGGCTCCGCACGGAGCTCCGCGACGCTGCCGCCGCCGTCCACGCTGTCGGTGCCCGCACCGCCGCCGGAGGAATTCAGTACCGAGTCCGCCTCGGGCGTGCCGCACTGCACATTGCGCAGCCAGAGGCGGCCGTCGGGAGTCCCGTTGTTCAGGATCTGCGGATAGAAGACGTGGATGGTGGCGGCGCCCTCGCTCGGCGAGAAGAACACCTTCTGGCCGTTCTGCGCCTCCTTGTACGTGGCTTTGATGAATCCGCTCACGTCGGTGCGCTTGTGGGACCACATGAAGTAGGCGACATGGTCCGCCTTCACGGTGTCGGTCCGTTCGAAGGCCAGTGTGGTCTTCTTGTCGTCCCGTGTGATGTTCACGTCCTTGGTCTGGAACTTCGCGCCGATCTCGAAGAAGGAATTCCCCAGTTTGATGCCGCTGTCGCTGATGAACCCCTCCTCCAGCTGAACGGTCCGGGTCACCGAGGCGCTGACGCCGAAGGTCTTGGTGGAGGTCGACGCGTTGCCGCAGTTGTCGGAGACGCCGGAGACCCGCTCGTTCGGTCCCAGGCTGTTCCGTTTGAACTGGACGTCGACGAACTGGCAGTTCTCCAGTCTGTCGGAGTCGGAGCGGCAGTCGGCCGAGACCTCCGACGGCGTGGCGGCGCCGGCCGGGTTCAGCAGGGTGACGCCGGCCGCGACGGCGGCCACGGGGGCGACGATCATCAGGGTGAGGCGCTTCTTGCGGCTGCGGTGGCCGTGGCTTCCGGGACGGCTGGTGCGGGGCATGAGGGTTTCTCCTGGTGGGGGGTGGGGCAGGTCCGGGGTTCGGGTCAGCAGTCTTCGAAGACGGGCTTGGCGACGCCGTCCACCACGCCCGGGGCGCCGGCGGCGCCCGCCAGCATCGAGGGGCCCTCGACGACGTCCTCGAGGACGAAGTTCTGCTCGGGGCTGGGGTTCACGGCGAAGCTGCCGGGATTCGCGTCGATCCGCACCCGCCATTCACCCGTCATGCGCTGCAACTTCGGCGTGAACTCCATGTGCACGACCTTTCCGACGGGCACCTCGACGGTGTCCTTGCTGCCGGCCTTGACCGTGTTCGTCGTCATGTCGAGCGAGCTCTTGTGAACCGACCAGGCGCCTGTCAGCACGCCGAACAGACCACCCGATCCACCCTGCACGATGGCGATCTGCTTGCCCTTGCCCTGGGCCACCTCGGACTCCCAGGCGATCGAGACCTTGGCCGGTTCGGTGGCGTTCGGTTCGCAGTTGGGGAAGTCGATCGAGGCCTTTTCGGTGGGGCCGTTGAATGTCTCGAACTTCGTCTCGACGAAATCGCAGTTGTCGGAGCCGAAACTCGGTCCCGCGATGGGGTGACCGCCGAAGTCTTCGATGGACTGCTGCTTTCCGTTGAGCACCTCGGCCCGCTTGCACAGGTCCATGATCTGCGCCGGGGTCTTCGCTTCGGCCGCGTTGGCCGAGGGCAGCAGCGCGACGACGACGCCGCCGGTCGCCAGCGCCGCACCGATCGCGACGATCCGGACTTTCCGGTTCTTGGACTTCCTGCTTCTTCTGGCCATGCCGTGATCCGCTCTTGGGAGGGTCTTTGCCTTTCCGCTGTGGATTATTGGGGTCGCCCAAAGGCTGTGGACAGAGTCAAATATCCCTACCGGCGAGTCACTTGCTGTGTGCTTGCGCAATGGTCCGATGGCTGCGGCAGCGGCTGCCGCCACGCCGCCGCCGTACCTGTTGCCATGCCCGTTGCCGCTCCTTCCGCCATGCCCGCGCCGTGACAGCTGCGCGACGTCCGCCCCGACGTACATCCGACACGCATCTGATGCATCGTCAGATACGGCGTTACGATGCCCGTCCCATGGATCGCAAGGGAGGCCGGTATGGGCAAGCTTGACGGACGGGTCGTCCTCGTCACCGGGGCCGCGCGGGGCCAGGGCGAGCAGGAGGCGCGGCTGTTCCGGGAGGAGGGCGCGCAGGTCGTCGTGGCCGATGTGCTCGACGAGCAGGGGCGGGCCCTCGCCGAGGAGATCGGCGCGCTGTACGTCCACCTGGACGTGGGGGTGGAGGCGGAGTGGACGGCGGCCGTCCGCGCCGCCAAGGAGGCGTACGGCCATCTCGACGGCCTCGTCAACAACGCCGGCATCCTGCGCTTCAACGCCCTCGTCGACACCCCGCTCGACGAGTTCATGCAGGTCGTGCAGGTCAACCAGGTCGGCTGCTTCCTGGGGATCAGGACCGCCGCGCCACAGCTGTCCGACGGTGGCACCATAGTCAACACCGCCTCCTACACCGGCCTCACCGGCATGGCGGCCGTCGGCGCCTACGCGGCGACCAAGCACGCCGTACTCGGTCTCACCCGGGTCGCCGCCCTGGAGCTGGCGCCCCGCCGTATCCGGGTCAACGCGGTGTGTCCCGGGGCCATCGACACCGCGATGTCCAACCCGGCCCGGCTGGATCCGGACACCGACCCCGAGGAGACGACCCGCGCCCTCGACTCCCTCTACCGCAAGCTCGTCCCGCTGGGCCGGATCGGCCGCGCGGACGAGGTGGCCCGGCTGGCCCTCTTCCTCACCTCGCAGGACTCGTCGTACATCACCGGGCAGCCGTTCGTGATCGACGGGGGCTGGCTGGCGGGCGTCTCGGTCATCTGACCGATGTCTGACTGCCCGTCAGCTATTGACCATCCAGGTACCCGGTGCCACAGTCGGCGGCATCCGCTCAATCTGACGATCCGTCAATTAACCGCGACCCAGAACCGGGACGGTGAACCTCCGTGGAATTCGGGCTCTTTGTACAGGGATACGTGGGCAAGCGCGGCGAGACCGACCCGCTCGCCGAGCACAAGGCGCTGATGGAGGAGACCGAGTACGTCATCCAGGCGGACAAGTCCGGCTTCAAGTACGCCTGGGCGTCCGAGCACCACTTCCTGGAGGAGTACTCCCACCTCTCCGCCAACGACGTCTTCCTCGGCTACCTCGCCCACGCGACCGACCGCATCCATCTCGGCTCGGGCATCTTCAACCCGCTCGCCCAGGTCAACCACCCGGTGAAGGTCGCCGAGAAGGTCGCCATGCTCGACCATCTCACCGAGAACCGCTTCGAGTTCGGCAGCGGACGCGGCGCCGGCTCGCACGAGATCCTCGGTTTCCTCCCCGGCATCACCGACATGAACTTCACGAAGGAGATCTGGGAGGAGACCATCGCCGAGTTCCCGAAGATGTGGCTCCAGGACGAGTACGTCGGCTTCCAGGGCAAGCACTGGCAGCTGCCGCCGCGCAAGATCCTGCCGAAGCCGTACGGGAAGTCGCACCCGGCGATGTGGTACGCGGCCGGATCGCCGCCCTCGTACGCGATGGCCGCCCGCAAGGGCCTCGGGGTGCTGGGCTTCAGCATCCAGAAGGTGTCCGACATGGAGTGGGTGCTGGAGCAGTACAAGACGGCGGTGGTGAACGCCGAGCCGATCGGGGACTTCGTCAACGACAACGTGATGGTGACGACGACGGCGATCTGCGCGCCGACGCACGACGAGGCGATCCGGATCGCCGTCGAGGGCGGGCTGCACTATCTGCCGTCACTGGTGTTCCGGTACCACGACACCTTCCCGCGGCCCGAGGGCTTCCCGGTCTGGCCGGAGACACTGCCCGAGTACAACGCCGAGTTCGTCGAACTCCTCGTCGAGGAGGAGCTGCTGATCTGCGGCGATCCGGACGAGGTGACGCGGCAGTGCAAGCGGTGGGAGCAGGCGGGGGCGGATCAGCTGTCCTTCGGACTGCCGGTGGGGGTGCCGAAGGAGGAGACGCTGCAGACGATCCGGCTGATCGGTGAGCATGTGATCCCGAAGATCGACACGGATCCTGTGCATCGCACGACTCGGTTCCGCCAGGGCGCGTAGTCGCTGTCGCGGACTTGCGGGCGCGTGATCGCCGTAGGGGTGCGGGCCGTCCGGCGACCGCGGGTCCGTCGTGACTTGTCGCGCCCACGCGGCGGAGCCGCATATCGATACAGCCCCGCGCACCTCTGGGGCGCGCTACTACGCATCGGTACTTGAGGAGGGGCCCTCATGCTCGATCACGTCATCAAAGGGGCGACTGTCGTAGACGGGACGGGGGCGCCCGGGTTCGTCGCCGACGTCGGGATACGCGACGGACGGATAGCCGTCGTCGGCACGGTCACCGAGGAGTCCCGTACCGCCGAGGACGCCTCCGGGCTCGTGCTCGCGCCCGGGTTCGTCGATCCGCACACGCACTACGACGCCCAGCTGTTCTGGGATCCGTATGCCACGCCGTCGCTGAACCACGGGGTGACCACGGTCGCGGGCGGGAACTGCGGGTTCACGCTCGCGCCGCTGAACCCGGCCCGGCCCGAGGACGCCGACTACACCCGTCGGATGATGTCCAAGGTGGAGGGCATGTCCCTGGTCGCGTTGGAGGAGGGAGCGCCCTGGAGCTGGCACGGGTTCGGGGAGTACCTGGACGCGCTGGAGGGGCGGATCGCCGTCAACGCGGGCTTCATGGTGGGGCATTGCGCGCTGCGGCGGTACGTGATGGGTCCGGACGCGGTGGGCGGCCGGCCGAGCGCGGAGCAACTGGCCGACATCGTCCGGCTGCTGCACGAGGCCATGGACGCCGGCGCGTGGGGATTCTCCACCACACAGTCCTCGACGCACTCCGACGGGGACGGGCAGCCCGTCGCCTCCCGGCATGCCCGGCCGGAGGAACTGCTCGCGCTGGCCCGCGCCGTCGGCGAGCACGAGGGCACCCAGATCGAGGCGATCGTGGCGGGCTGCCTGGACCAGTTCAGCGACGCCGAGATCGACCTGTTCGCGGAGATGAGCGCGGCCGCCGGACGCCCCCTGAACTGGAACGTCCTCACCATCGACGCGGCCGTCCCGGAACGCGTGCCCCGGCAGCTCATGGCGAGCGAACGGGCGCGGAAGGCCGGCGGCAGGGTGGTCGCGCTGACCATGCCGATCCTCACGCCGATGAACATGTCCCTGGGCACCTTCTGCGCGCTGAACCTGATCCCGGGGTGGGGGCCGGTCCTCGGCCTGCCGGTTCCCGAGCGGATCGAGCGGCTGCGGGACGCGGAGGTGCGGGCCGAGCTGCTGCTGCGGGCGCACTCGAAGGAGGCGGGCGTCTTCCGGCGGCTGACCAACTTCGGGCGGTACGTCATCGGCGACACCTACAGCCCGGCGAACGAGGGCCTCACCGGGCGGGTCGTCCGCGACATCGCCGCCGAACGCGGCCTGGACCCTTTCGCCTGCCTGGTCGAGATCTGCGCGGCGGACCAACTGCGTACGGTGCTGTGGCCGATGCCGACGGACAACGACCCGGACTCCTGGGCCCTGCGGGCGGACACCTGGAGCCACGAGGACGTCCTGCTCGGCGGTTCCGACGCCGGCGCGCACCTGGACCGGATGTGCGGGGCGCCGTACACCACGCGCTTCCTCGGCGACTGTCTGCGCGGCCGGAGGCTGGCGGGCCTGGAGCAGGCGGTGAAGATGCTGACGGACGACCCGGCGCGGCTGTTCGGACTCCGGGAGCGGGGCCGGGTCCGGGAGGGATGGCATGCGGATCTGGTGCTGTTCGACCCGGAGCGGATCGACGCGGGCAAGGCCACCCTGGTGCACGACCTGCCGGGTGACAGTCCGCGGCTGGACTCGAAGGCGATCGGGGTCCGGGCGGTCTGGGTCAACGGGGTGGCGGCCATCCGGGACGACGTGGTCACCGGCGCCGTGCCGGGCCGCGTACTGCGCTCGGGCCGGGACACCAGGACAGTGAGCACCAGGTGACCGACGGGACCGACGGGTCCGACGGGTCCGACGGTCAGAAGCTGTTCGTCGGCGGCGCCTGGGTGGAGCCCGACGGCGGGCACTACGAGGTCGTCGACCCGGCGACCGAGGGGACCGTCGGCTGGGCGCCGGAGGCCTCGCGGGATCAGGTACGGGCGGCCTGCGCGGCGGCCCGGGAGGCCTTCGGGCCGTGGTCGCGCACTCCGCCGGAGGAGCGGGCGGCGACACTCGCCCGGGCGGCCGACATCATGCGCGCCCGGCTGCTGCCGTACGCCGAGCTGGCCCAGGCCGAGACCGGCGCCACGACCGGCACCGCGCGCGGAATGCAGGTCGGCGTGGGAGTGGCCCGCTTCCGGCGCTACGCGCGCGTGGAGCCCGCCGAGTGGCCGATCGCGCCGCAGGTCAACGAGGCCGGACCGATGGGGAGGGCGGGGGTGATGGGCGCGGTCGCCGTACGGCAGCCCGTCGGGGTCGTCACCTGCGTCACCTCCTACAACAACCCGTGGGCGAACCCGGCCGGAAAGGTCGCCCCCGCCCTCGCCATGGGCAATACCGTGGTCGTGAAACCGGCCCCGCAGGACCCCCTGTCCGTCTACCGGATGGCGCAGGCCCTGGAGGCGGCGGGCGTGCCGCGCGGGGTGGTGAACGTCGTCTCCGGGCGGGCCGTCGAGATCGGCGAGGCGGCGGTGTCGTCGCCGGACGTCGACATGGTGAGCTTCACCGGCTCGACGGCGGTCGGACAGCGCATCGCCGAGGTGTGCGGCCGGGACATGCGGCGCCAGCTGATGGAGCTGGGCGGCAAGGGCGCGGCGATCGTCCTCGACGACGCGGACATCGCCTCGGCGGTGGCCGGCATCGGCACCACCTTCTCCTTCTACAGCGGCCAGATCTGCACGGCCCCGACACGGGTGCTGGCGCAGCGTGGGGTGTACGAACGGCTGGTGGAGCAACTGGCGTCCTACGCACGCCGGTTGAAGGTGGGCGACCCCCGGGAGCCGGACACGGTGGTCGGTCCGGTGATCTCGTCCGCCCACCGGGACCGGGTGGAGTCGTACGTCGAACTCGGCCGGAAGGAGGGGGCGGTGGTGTTGGCGGGCGGTGAACGCCCTCCCCTGGACCGGGGTTTCTATGTAGCCCCCACGCTCCTCACCGACTGCACGAACGACATGCGGGTGGCGCGGGAGGAGATCTTCGGCCCGGTGGTGACGGTCATTCCCTTCGACGACGAGGAAGAGGGAATCGCCCTCGCCAACGACAGCGACTACGGCCTGATCGACTACGTGTGGTCCGCGGACGTGGCGAAGGCGTTCCGGGTGGCACGGCGGCTGCGGGCCGGCGGCGTCGGGATCAACACCGTCGGCCGCAACATGGAGGCGCCGTTCGGCGGGTTCAAGCGGAGCGGAGTCGGGCGGGACGTCGGCTCGTACGCCCTGCACGCCTACAGCGAGGTGCAGGCGATCGTGTGGCCGGGGTGAAGTGCCCTTTGGCGCCACGGGCGCTGCCCTCGGCGTGCAGACAGTGCGGTGCGGGAGGCCCAACATCGGTCCGCCGGGCTTGCAACGCCCGGGACGGCCCGTAGCGTCCCGACGCAGGGAGACACGGACAGCGCTGGTGTCTACCCGCGAAAGACATTCGGAAAACGTTCTGGAGACCAACTTGAAGCTCGCCAAGCGTCTCGTCCTCACCACGGCGGCCCTCGCCACCGCCGCCGCCGGCACCCTCCTGACCACGACGGTCGGCCACGCCGCGCAGGCCCAGTCGGCCACCGCCCACGTCGACGCGCCCGCCACCCTCAAGGTGCCCGAGGGCAACCGGCTCACCGGCGTCTTCGACGCCCGTGGCGTCCAGACCTACCTCTGCACCGACGGTGCCTGGAAGCTCCTGGAGCCCGCCGCCACCCTGTCCTACAAGAGAGACCGGGCCCACCGTCCCGTCGCCCTGCACTCCCGCGGCCCGGTCTGGGTCTCCACGGTGGACGGCAGCGCGGTGAACGCCGCCGCGCTCGTCAGCTCGCCGAAGACCGGCACCATCCCCGAGCTCCTCCTGAAGGCCACCGCCACCCGCGGCGCCGGCGTCTTCGCGGACGTCTCCTACATCCAGCGCCTGAACACCTCCGGCGGCGTCGCGCCCACCACGGCGTGCACCGGCACCGACCAGGTCAGCGTCCCGTACTCCGCGACGTACGCCTTCTACAAGCCCGGGAAGTGAGCGGAGCGGAGCGGTAGCCGGCACGGCGGCGGCCCCCGGACGATCCCGGGGCGATCGCCGCCGTGCCGCGCGGTCACGGTGGTCACCGCGGTCGCCGCGGCGCCCGGGAGACCGAGGGCCCGTCCCTCAGCCGTCGGGCATCAGGTGGGCCGTACCGGCGCTACCAGCGCAGATACTCCGTGCCGGGAGGCAGGAGGCACCCGAGTTGTTCGAGATGGTCGTGCGTCCTGCTCGCCAACGCACTGTTCGCCATCGAGATCCTGAATGCATCCAGGATACGTGAATATCCAGGGATCGGATCATCGCCGGTGTTGAATGCGTACCACCATTGACCATTCAAGTATTTGGCGAGTTCACCGGCCAGTGTGTCATCCCGGTCCAGCCCGGAAAGACGGCACGCCGTGTCTCGCAATTCGAGCACGTCCAGCGCGTGCTCCATCATCTCCCGCGGTGCCATGGCAGGTATCCGCCTACCGGTCGCGTTGATCGTCGAATAGCCGATCGGGCTGTCGTAGCGAGGCGAGGACCATACCCGTGCACCCGCAACGTAGCCCATGGGGCTGATTTCGCCTATGGCGCCCGACACGCGTACGCCCGGAATGCGTGCTACTGAATACATGCCTTCGGTGACGCCTTCGCTCTCATTCAGCACCCGCAGGCTGTCCTCATCCACGAAGAGCACCCGGACATCGATCTCAACGCCCTCGCTGAACGGGCTGCCCATAAGTAGTTCACCGTACATATAGCCCTGCCCGTGAAGTCCGCAGGCGACGACATCGGCATCGGCGAGCTTCGCGGACAGCACAGGAATACTTTGGCTCACATGTGCTCTGTATCCGTAGTTGAGGAGCTTCATCTCAAGAGTGGCCGGATTCCGATTGGCACCGTAGGCCAACACCGGAAAACGCTCGGAGAGTGATGGAAGTCCAACGTCCGCGAGGAATCGGTCGATCGGCACTGTGCTGCCATCGCATACGACCTCGTACCCCGCATCCGACCCTGACTCGATAACCGGAAGTACCGCGCCGTCGAAATAAAGGTAGTGGCTGAGGGGGCAATCGCCGGGATAGCTCTCAGGAAACCGCCGGGCCGGAATCCAGTCTTTGGACGACGAAGGCTGCTGTCGGCCGTCGGATCGGGAAGGGGCCAGGGCGGTCCTACGCGAGTTGCTGGGCACGGGCGACTCCTAATGATCAGCCTGCGGGCCGGCGGGGGGTGGCGCTCCCGCGGCGGTGCGCGGCTCGATCTGCGCCAGATTTCCGGACGTGAGGACTACGTCGGCGGCGAACCAGCACCGGTACGCGGCCACGTCCATTGGAGACGGTACGTAGTACCTATGGGCAGCCATGAGCCGGTCTTGGGCAGGACCCGCCAGTACAGAAGCCTGCCGTTGTCGACAAACAACGGTCCATTGCTCCGGTTCGTCTCCGTGTCGGGACCGCGTTCCCCGATTCGAACCGTGCCCGACACCGAGCGGCAGGGCTTCTCTTGGGGGAAGATCACGATGACCGTCAATGATCGCGTGGGTCGCTCGATATGAGTCTCGAAATCCTCGCCATCGGCGCCGTCAAAGGCCCCTCGGAAGGTCATTTCATTCGTAATTCTGGTGGCGCTGCGGACCGCCAGGTGGTCGAGCAGAATGGCGATGACCTTGCATGCCGGGCGGTGTGTCGAATCGTAGTTGGTAACGACGTGATTGTCGGTGTGGCTGGTACATCGGCCGTCGAGCACGCCACTCGAAGCATACCGGAATACCATTCCATTGCCACTGTCTGATTCTCGGCGAATCAGATATGAATCCGACAGGACCGCTGTACCGGGATGTGTCGGATCGCCCGTACCGCTTTCGGAGAGATCCAGGATCTTGACCACGTCCTGTACCGAGAAGGCGGCACTCTCGTGCACGTCCCTGAATTCGATCGACTCGTGTCTCGGCATGCGGGTGCGGGACTGGCTCCAAGAGCGCTGCAGAAGCGCGGCGGCGATCGTGGTGGCTGCGGACAGAATGCTGAGTGCGACCGCGAGGATCATCGCTGAGCCGTCGTGTGCGGCGCGCTGCTCGTGGTCCGCGAAGCTGTCGAAGACCCGGCGGTATCGGTTATGTCGGAGCACGCAGCCGGGACAGTCGGTAAGCGGTCTGCGATTTGCATGAACATTCCCCCCGGAAAACAGCTTCAAGTTCATGTTTTTTTAAGTCGGCCACCCATACTGAGCGTCGGGAAACTGTAGCGCACCAGCCCCCTGGAGGAATAGTCCTCGCGCGTCCTGGGTAAATCACGCGGCATTGCCCCGCACGTTCTTCGCGGCCGAGATGACGGCCTGCGG
Organism: Streptomyces sp. NPDC060000; assembly: GCF_042737375.1. Lineage (NCBI taxonomy): Bacteria > Bacillati > Actinomycetota > Actinomycetes > Kitasatosporales > Streptomycetaceae > Streptomyces > Streptomyces sp. NPDC060000. The sequence continues at coordinate 42,853 of NZ_JBHWUU010000007.1, read as the reverse complement.
CGGCGCCGCCGCGTCACAGGCCCCGACGATCGAGCGGGAGCGGGTCACGTGCCGGGTCGGTGGCCGCTGAGCGCGTCGAGCAGAGCGGCGAAGGCGGCGAAGGCGGTGGATGAGGATGCCCTGCCGAATCGGCATCCTCATCCAGGACCTCGGCGTCCCGTGCCCCGCGACGTACGCCTTCTGCAAGCCCGCCAAGTGACGCCGCCGACCGGTTGACCGAGGCGGCGGCCCCGTCAGTCGGCCAGGTCCACCCGCACCGTGAGCAGTTGCGTGCCCAGCACGCGCACCGCCGCGCTGTTGCCCCGGGGCAGGGTGCGCAGACGGGCGACCGGGTCGTCGTCGGGCATCAGGTGGGCCGTACCGGAGTGCCACCGTCCCCCGATCCGCACCCGCACCCGCGGATCGGCCTGGATGTTGCGGACGTACTGCGACCGCTCCCCGAACTCCGAGACCAGCCAGAACGTGTCGCCGACCCGGCGGCCGCCCAGCGGGGTGCGCCGGGGCCGGCCGGAGACGCGGCCGGTGGTCTCCAGGAGCGTGTGGAACGGCAGACGGCGCATGAGCGGGTTGGCGGCGTACCGCTGGAAGGCGGTCGTCGCGCGGAAACGGAGGTCGGCGGGGCGGGACTCGGCGGGGCGGGACATCGTCCGTTGGGCTCCTTCACACCAGGCGCTGTTACTTCGTCAATGGTCCCCGACGCCTTGGGTGGGCGAGCTCGGCCTGCACTGGGCCTGGGCCCGTCCGTCCCCGGAGCGCTGGCGGCGGCGGGTCCCCGACGCGGACGTGGTCGATGTGGGCAACGCGATCCTGAGCCGGTGGCCGGTCACCGAGCAGGTGACGCTGCTGCTCCCGGCTACTTCCGTGATGCACGGGTGGTGGACGGATTCACCCCTTTCTGACCGGATTGGGAATGGAGCTCGTTCGTCCAGGCTTGCCGCGCGGGCTGAGGACGCGAGGTCCCCACTGCTGCGCTGCTGCGTGAGTCGGCCGATCGGCCGGACCGGCTTCGAAGTCACAGGGCGGCGCAGAGGACCCGTACTTGGGGCTGTTGCACTTGTGCCGGTGATGGACATGTAGAGGCAGGCGCTACGGAAAGGAAGCCATGTCCATCGACACCGACGCTCAGTTCACGGACGTGTACCGGGCTCACTACGAGGACGTGCTGCGGTTCGTGCGCCGTCGCGCCCACCCGATGAACGTCGACGACATCGTGGGAGAGACGTTCCTCGCTGCGTGGCGCCGTCGACGCGAGCTTCCCGAAAACCCGCGGGCGTGGCTGTTCGGCGCGGCACGCAACGTGATGCTCAACGCGGACCGCGGTATGCGCCGGCAGTCCGCACTCGTGGTGCACATCCAGCAAGCCACCTTGATTGGTTGTCACGAACCGGCGGCCGACGCGACGGACCAGGTGGACAGTCGCATAGACCTCGTTGCCGCCTGGCAGTGCCTCATCCCGGCCGACCAGGAAGTGCTCGCGCTGCACGTCTGGGAGGGCCTCGAAGCCCGGGACGCTGCCACAGTCCTTGGCTGCACCCGCGCCGCCTACGCCATGCGTCTGACGCGCGCCAAGCGGCGCCTTGCCGGTCTCCTCAGCCCCGCCGCCCAGGCATCGCCCGCCCTCTCCCTGACGAACTGACAGGAGCCCTCATGAAGCACGACCTGCTCTTCCGTCTTGCCGAGCTCGACACCGCCCCGCACACCGAACTCTCCACCGCCGAACTGGACCGTAGGGAGCGGCTGCTGCACACGGTTCTGAGCGACACCGAACAGCCCAGCCGCTCGGTCGTCACCGCGCTCCGCCGCCCGCTCGTGCGACGCGTTGCGTTCACGATGGCCGGCGCACTCGCCGCGAGCGCCGCCCTGCTGGCCGTGGCGGCCGATCCGCCGAGGCAGGGCGGCTCCGGACCGCTGTCGGCGCCGGAAGTGGCCACCTGGACCCGCACCGCCGGCGACTTGATCGATGCCAGCAGTACTGGTTCCTCACCTCTGGTTTGGTGCGTCAAAGAGACCAAGGGGGCTTCTGGGGAAGGAGGGCCGGGTGAACTCGGCAATGTGGACATCCGTGGAACTGTCGCATCCATGATCGTCACGCGACACAGTCACGCGGCTTACTGCCTGGCCGGTTCGGACGGCTCGGGCGTGGCGGTGGCCATCGGCCCGGCGGTCGAGGTACCCGCGGACGGCATCACGCTGGACGCGCAGGGCGCCCGGGGCAGCGGCTCGGCCCGGTTTCATTACGCGGTCGGCTCGATGGGCTCCGACGTGAAGGAGATCACCGTGCGCGACCACGGACGCACCGTCCACGCCACCGTGCGGCAAATCCGCACACTGCCGTATGGCCGGTGGACCGCCTGGTGGCCGGACAGCGACTACCGCGACCTGCTGACCGGCACCCTCACCCTGACCCTCGTTGACGGCACGACTCGGACCGTCGACGCAGACTCACTGACGAAGTAGTGACCAGATACGCCGTAGAGGTCACGGCTCAAGGCAGGAGTGCACAGCGCCACACCGGGCTGCGGGACGTGGCCAAGGCGATCTTCACCGCTCGGGCAAGTTGCGTTTGTTGGTCGGGCGGGGGTGCCGCGGCATGCCCTGGTCCCGGGCACCCTTGGCCCCAATCCGGCAGCGGCGCCCGCGCGGAGTCCAAACCGTCCTCCGCGCACCAGCCAGCCACGACACCTCCAACGCTCAACGGGCGTTTGAGATGTTCAGAGGAATGAGACCCCGTGCACCGCTGGTGCGTTCTGACGACGGGTCGGGAGGGGTCCGGGAGCGGCGGCACCCTCGGGTGTGCCGACCGGTCGGTATCGACACCGGTCTCTTCTTTCGGTACAGATGAGCGGGCAGAGACGAATCACAGAGGACCGGCATCGAAAGGCCCGCCATGCGCATCGCCGTCACGATCTTCCTCACCGACGAGACGATCACCCCCACCCGCCTCGCCCGTGAGCTGGAGCAGCGCGGGTTCGCCGGGCTCTATCTGCCCGAGCACACGCACATCCCGGTCGAGCGGACGAGCCCCTACCCCGCCGGCGGCGACCTGCCCCGCGAGTACGGCCGCACCCTCGACCCCTTCGTCGCCCTGGGGCAGGCGGCGGCCGTGACGGAGACGCTGGGCCTCGGCACCGGCATCACGCTCGTCGCCCAGCACGACCCGATCGACCTCGCCAAGCAGGTCGCCACCGTCGATCACCTGTCGGGCGGCCGCCTCACCCTCGGTCTCGGCTACGGCTGGAACGTGGAGGAGGCCGCCGACCACGGCGTCGAGTGGCGCACCCGCCGCGAGCTGGTCCGGGACCGCATGCGGCTGATGCAGGCCCTGTGGGCGGAGGAGCCGACGGCGTACGAGGGCGAGTACGGGAGTGTGCGGGCCAGCACGGCGTACCCCAAGCCCGTCCAGAAGCCGCGCGGGCCGGTCACCGGCCCCCGCACGCTCGTCGGCGGTGCCGCCGGGCCGAAGCTGTTCTCGCACATCTGCGAGTACGCCGACGGCTGGCTGCCGATCGGCGGCCGAGGCCTTACCGAGGCGCTCCCCGTGCTGCGCTCCGCGTGGGCGGACGCCGGCCGCGAGCCGGACGCCCTCCAGATCGTGCCGTACGCCGTCCAGCCGTCCCCCGGCAAGCTCGCGCACTACGCCGGACTGGGCATCGAGGAGGTCGTGGTGCAGCTGCCGCCGGCCGGTGAGGCGGAGGTGCTCGGCCTGCTCGACGGGTACAGCGAGTACCTGACCGGCGCCACTGACAGCGTGTAACGACCTCGCGGGAGGGACGAATCGGGCGTCCCGTCGGCTCTGATCAGCACGAACGTATGCTCAAAGGATGACGACCTCCGGAACCGGCCCCGGCCCGATCCCCGGCCCCACCGAGAACTCCATGCGTCGCGCTCTCAAACGGGCCCGTGACGGCGTCGCCCTGGACGTCGGCGAGGCGGCCGTGCTGCTCCAGGCGCGAGGCGAGGCGCTGGTGGACCTCGCCGCCTCCGCCGCCCGGGTGCGGGACGCCGGCCTGGAAGCGGCCGGCCGGCCCGGCGTCATCACCTACTCGAAGAGCGTCTTCATCCCCCTCACCCGGCTTTGCCGGGACAAGTGCCACTACTGCACCTTCGTCACCGTCCCCGGCAAACTGCGCCGGGCCGGACACGGGATGTTCATGTCCCCCGACGAGGTCCTCGACATCGCCCGGCGCGGCGCCGCCCTCGGCTGCAAGGAAGCCCTCATCACCCTCGGCGACAAGCCGGAGGAGCGGTGGCCCGAGGCCAGGGAATGGCTCGACGCGCACGGCTACGACGACACCATCGCCTACGTCCGCGCCATCTCCATCCGCATCCTGGAGGAGACGGGGCTGCTGCCGCACCTCAACCCGGGTGTCATGTCGTGGACCGACTTCCAGCGGCTGAAGCCCGTCGCGCCCAGCATGGGCATGATGCTGGAGACCACCGCCACCCGGTTGTGGTCCGAGCCCGGCGGCCCGCACCACGGCTCCCCGGACAAGGAACCCGCCGTCCGTCTGCGAGTCCTGGAGGACGCGGGCCGCTCCTCCGTCCCCTTCACCTCCGGGCTGCTGATCGGCATCGGCGAGACGCACGAGGAGCGGGCCGAGTCGCTGTTCGCCCTGCGCAAGGTCTCCCGCGCCTACCACGGCATCCAGGAACTGATCATCCAGAACTTCCGCGCCAAGCCGGACACCGCGATGCGCGGCATGCCGGACGCGGAACTGGACGAACTGGTCGCGACCGTGGCCGTCGCCCGCCACATCATGGGCCCGTCCGCCTGCCTCCAGGCCCCGCCCAACCTCGTCGACAGCGAGTACGAGCGGCTGATCGGGGCCGGCATCGACGACTGGGGCGGGGTGTCCCCGCTCACCATCGACCACGTCAACCCCGAGCGCCCCTGGCCGCAGATCGACGAGCTCGCCGAGAAGTCCGCCGCGGTCGGCTTCGAGCTGCGCGAACGGCTGTGCGTGTACCCGGAGTTCGTGGGACGCGGCGAGCCCTGGCTCGACCCGCGGCTGCTCCCGCACGTCCGCGCGCTGGCCGACCCGGAGACGGGACTGGCCGTGCCGGACGCCGTCGTCGAGGGACGTCCCTGGCAGGAGCCGGAGGAGGTGTTCGTGCCGTCCGGCCGTACCGACCTGCACCGCACCATCGACACCGAAGGACGTACCTCCGACCGCCGCGACGACTTCGACGAGGTGTACGGCGACTGGGCCGCCCTGCGCGAGGCGGCCGCCCCCGGCATGGCACCGGAGCGCATCGACACGGACGTACGGCAGGCCCTCGCGACGGCCGCCGACGACCCGGCGAAGCTCACCGACGACGAGGCCCTCGCCCTGCTCCACGCGGACGGCCCGGCCCTGGACGCCCTGACCCGCATCGCGGACGACGTCCGCCGCTCGGCCGTCGGCGACGACGTCACCTACATCGTCACCAGGAACATCAACTTCACCAACGTCTGCTACACGGGCTGCCGCTTCTGCGCCTTCGCGCAGCGGCGCACCGACGCCGACGCGTACACGCTCTCCCTCGACCAGGTCGCCGACCGTGCCCAGCAGGCCTGGGAGCTGGGCGCGGTGGAGGTCTGCATGCAGGGCGGCATCCACCCGGACCTGCCCGGCACGGCGTACTTCGACATCGCGAAGGCGGTGAAGGAACGGGTCCCCGGCATGCATGTGCACGCTTTCTCGCCGATGGAGGTGGTCAACGGCGCGACCCGCACCGGCCTGTCGATCCGCGAGTGGCTGACGGCGGCGAAGGAGGCGGGGCTCGACTCCATCCCCGGCACGGCGGCCGAGATCCTGGACGACGAGGTCCGCTGGGTCCTGACCAAGGGCAAGCTGCCGACGGCGACCTGGATCGAGGTCGTCACGACGGCGCACGAGGTCGGAATCCGGTCGTCCTCGACGATGATGTACGGCCATGTCGACCAGCCGAGGCACTGGCTGGGCCATCTGCGGACCCTTGCCGGGATCCAGCAGCGGACCGGCGGCTTCACGGAGTTCGTCACCCTCCCCTTCATCCACACGAACGCGCCGGTGTACCTGGCGGGCATCTCGCGCCCCGGTCCGACGATGCGGGACAACCGGGCGGTGACGGCGATGGCCCGGCTGCTGCTGCACCCGCACATCCCCAACATCCAGACCAGCTGGGTGAAGCTGGGCACGGAGGGCGCCGCGGAGATGCTCCGCTCCGGGGCCAACGACCTGGGCGGCACGCTGATGGAGGAGACGATCTCGCGGATGGCGGGCTCGTCGTACGGCTCCTACAAGTCGGTCAAGGACCTGATCGCGGTCGCGGACGCGGCGGGCCGCCCGGCCAGGCCGCGTACGACGCTGTACGGCGAGGTGCCCGAGGAGCGGCAGCGGGCGGCCGCGGCGTCGGACGGGCATCTGCCGGAACTGCTGCCGGTACTGGACTGAGGGACCGCCTGCGGGACCGGACTGCGGGACCGGCCGGGGGACCGGACTGCGGGACCGGACTGCGGGACCGGACTGTGGGACCGACTGTGGGACCGGGGAGCGGGCCCCTCGCAGTACGATGATCGGGCCCCGATCGGAGGGGTCCCACAACCGAGGAGATGTGTGCCCGTGCCTGCCCGACGGCTTCCCTCCTGGGTCTGGGTCACAAGCCTGACAGCCGGCGCGATCGCCGCGGTCGTCTTCCTGACGGCGCAGGCCGAGCAGGGCCCGCACCCGACGGCGTCGGCGGCGAACCGCCCGAGCGCCTCGGCGTCGGCGGGCGCGCGCCCCTCGGCCTCGCCGAAACCGTCGGCCACCCCCAAGGTGGCCGAGGTGCCCGGCAGTTCGGGCACCGGCCGCCGGATCGTCTACTCCCTGGGGCAGCACCGGGTCTGGCTGGTCGACGCGGACAACACCGCCCGCCGCACCTTCACGGTCTGGCCCGGCACGGTGAACCCGGCCGTCGGCAGCTTCACGGTGTCGCTCCGCAAGGACGCCACCACGGGCTCCGACGGCGTGGCGATCGAGCACATCATCTACTTCTCCGCCACCTCGGGCGTCAACATCGCCTTCTCCAACGCCGTCGACGGCTCCTCCCCGCCCCCGGCCGCCGCCGGCACCCAGACCGGCGGCATCCGGATGGCCAAGGCTGACGGCACGGCACTGTGGGCGTTCGGCGAGACGGGGACGAAGGTCAGGGTCGTCGACTAGGTTCCGGATGCCCGGATGCCCGGATGCCCGGATGCCCGGATGCCCGGATGCCCGGATGCCCGGATGCCCGGATGCCCGGACACCCGGACGCCCGTCGGCCGGCAGGCGCGGATGCCCGTCGGCCGGCGGGCGCGGAAGCCGTCGGCCCGCGCTACGGAAGTCCGGGAGTCACGTCCGGGAGTCGTCCCGCGCCTGTCCGAGCGGCAGATGGTTGACGATCAGCACCACCCCGCCGAACAGGAACGCCCGGGTCGCCGCGTCCAGCCCGTTCCAGTTCTCCGACTGCCACATCGAGAACCACTCCCCGCCGATCGCGATGAACCCGGCGCCGAACAGCAGCATCAGCATGAGCAGCCCGTAGGTCGACAGCGCGCGGCCGCGTATGTGGTCCCGGCGCGCCCAGAACCACGTCCCGGCGGCCAGCACCAGCCCCGCGACCGTCTCCCACGCGATGATCGCGACATAGGCGGCGTCCTGGAGCCCCTTGCTCGTCACCGCCCGCCACATCAGGTCGTCGTCCTTGAACGTCGTGTCCATCGCCAGCACATGCCGCACGAACTGCTGGTTGGTGCCGAAGTCGGTGATGTTCCCGAAGGCGACGAGAAGCATGTAGAGCGCGACCGTCCCGGTGAGGAGGGTGGCGGTGAGGGGCAGCACGCGTGAGGCGTGTGGGACTTGTGAGTTGGGGGTGGTCATGCCGGTGTCCTTACCCCGCCAAGTGCGGCGCGTCCCCTCCACTTCGAGTCGGAATGGTGACGGCCGGGCTCGCACCGGTTCGACCGGCTCACACCGGCTCGCACCGGCTCGTGCCGGACGACGATCCGGCCCGGCACCCCTCCACCGCACGGTCCGGGCCCGGAGCGGGAACAGAGCGGGTGCAGTCCGGGCATATGCCCCGCCCGTCCCGGTACTCCCGGCGCTCGGCCCCTGTCCCCTCGCCCCTGTTCGATTACAGTGACGAACATCGTGCGTACGGACGGTACGGGAGGACTGGGTGGGTGCGACTGCCGGGCCCGTCTGGGGCCGTGCCGAACAGCAGGACTTCCGCAGCCGGGTGCGTGGCACGCTGCTCGGCGCGGCGGTCGGGGACGCGCTCGGGGCGCCCGTCGACCTGCTCGGGATCGAGGAGATCCGGCAGGGCCACGGCCCCGAGGGGGTCGTCGACCTGGCCCCCGCCCACGGGCGGCGCGGCGCGGTCACGCATCTCACCCAGCTGACCCTGTTCACCGTGGACGGGCTGATCCGCGCCCAGGTACGGCGGGACACCGGCGCCTGGCACCCGCCGACCGATCTGCACCGGGCCTATCTGAGATGGGCCGCCACCCAGCGTGACTGGGGGCCCGACCTGCGCCGCAAGGACGACGGCTGGCTGGCCCGGGAGGAGTGGCTGTACGCCCGGCGCGACCCGACCCGGACGTTGCTGCTCGGGCTCGGCGACGAGGTGATGGGCACCCTGGACTCGCCCAAGAGCCCCGGCGCGGCGGGGCCCGAGGTGGTTCCCCGTTCGGTGCCCTTCGGGCTGCTCGTCGGCTGGGAGCCGCAACTCGTCGCGCAGCTCGCCGTCGAGTGCGCCGCCCAGACCCACGGCCACCCCACGGCGTATCTCTCGGCGGGCGCGTCCGCCGTCATCGTGCACGCGCTGGCCTGCGGCGAGAGTCTCGACGGCGCGGTGCAGCGGGCGCTCGCCCTGCTGGCCGCGCTGCCGGGGCACGAGGCGGTGTCGGAGGCGTTGCAGCGCGCGCTGGGCGCCGTACGGCAGGGGCTGCCGGGCCCGGCGAGGGTGGAGGAACTCGCGGGGGCGGGGACGGCGGAAGCCGTGCTGTCCGGTGCCGTCTACTGCGCCCTCGTCGCGGAGGACGTCCGGCACGGGCTTCGGCTCGCCGTGAACCACGGCGCGCCGTCGGGGGCGACCGCAGCCCTCGCCGGCGGTCTGCTCGGGGCCCTGCACGGCGAGACGGCCCTCCCGCCGGCCTGGCTGGCCGAGCTGGAGGGCCGCCCCACGATCCTCGAACTGGCCGACGACTTCGCCATGGAGATGACCCAGGGACCGGCGTTGCACGGTCCTGCCGGGGCGTCGCCCGGATGGATGGTCAGGTACCGTTCCTAGGGACTGAGCGGGAGTGAGTCCTGTTGCCAGGTCTCGTGCTCAGCCGAACGCCCCGAACGGTGTTGGGCGTTCTGGTTGCCCGCGTTCGCTCCGCGTCCGGCGCCGACGGATCGTGTCCGTGGTCCGGGGATGCGGGGGCGGGTTCCCTCACGCCCAGGGACTCCTGGTCCGGCCTGGACGGTCCGATGCCCCGCACGATCACTCCGGTCGTGTGGGGGCGGTGCCGTCCGTCGCCGGATCGGGTGTTGCTGGGCGCGCCTTCCGATCGCCACGGCAGCAGCATCGTGACGAGTGGTCGTGCGGGTGGTGGTGGTGAGGGGTTTCTGCCAGTGCTGGGCGCCCCAGCGGCTGGTGTAGGCCGGGTCGACGGCGATGACGGCGATGCCTGTCTGGTCGGTCATCGAGGCCAGCCGGGCACGGAACTTGCCGGTGGGCATGCCGGAGACCAACTGCCGGAAGCGTTTGCGGCGGCCGTGTTTCTCCCGGGTCTTCTCCGCGGTGAAGTCCAGGTCCTCCACCGCGATCGCCTTCACACCACAGGCTTGGGCCCAGTGCAGGAGGCGGGTCAGAGCGTGACGGACCTGGGCGTCGCGGTGGTGGGTGGTGCCGGTGAGGTCGTAGGAGAAGCGGCGCGGGCCGGCGGTGGGGTTGCCGTGGGTGTCGAGGCGCCAGGCGGCGAGGTGATCGGCGTTCATGTCGACGCCGATCACCCCGTCGGCGAGCGCGGCGTCCATCGGGACGGTCTGTGTAATCGGGAGTTGCCAGGACGCGGTCACATACCAGCGGTCCCGGCCGGTATCCAGGTGGATGCGGTAGGCGATCGCCCGGTCGGCCGCGACACGGTCGGCCCACTCGGTGCCCCGGTGCGCAGCTCCAAACCCCGGAGGGTTGCCGGGTTGAGGCGCGGGGGCGGGGGCTGCCGCCCCCGACCCCCGGCTTCGGCCCGGCACGGGCCTCGTCCTGGATCGCCCCCGGAGGAGGTGCCCCGGAGGGGGTGCCCCGGACGGGCCGGGATGCGCGACCGGCGTCGGGATCAGACGTTGGTGGGCTGCCCACCGACCGTGTCCCGCGGCTCCGGCACCGCAGCCACTCCCGCCGAGTCCCCGTCTCCGTCCGTGTTGATCCGCTCGATGATCGCGAGCCGTTCCGGGGTGTCCTCCGGCTTGATGAAGCCGATGACGATGTAGAGGAACAGCGACACGGCCAGCGGGATCGACACCTGGTACTGGAGGGGTACTCCGCCGTCGACGTTCCAGTTGATCGGGTAGTTGACCAGCCAGAAGGCCAGCAGACCCATCGACCAGCTGGTCAGCGCGGCTGTCGGACCTGAGCGGCGGAACGGGCGCAGCAGGCCCAGCATCATCGGGATCGCCATCGGGCCCATCAGTCCGGCCACCCACTTGATGACGACCGTGATGATGTCCTTGAAGGCGGGGGAGTTGACCTGCGTGGCCGCCGCCATGGAGAGGCCGAGGAAGACGACGGTCGTCACGCGCGCCGCGATCAGCCCCGACCGCTGGTTCCACTCCCGCGCCCTGGACCAGATCACGGGCGCGCAGTCCCGGGTGAAGACGGAGGCGATGGCGTTGGCGTCGGAGGAGCACATGGCCATCGTGTGGGAGAAGAAGCCGACGACGACCAGTCCCAACAGGCCGTGCGGCAGAAGCTGTTCGGTCATCAGGCCGTAGGAGTCGGAGCCGTCCGGCTTCTTGGCGGTGACCAGCAGCGGTGACATCCACATCGGGAAGAACAGCACCACCGGCCAGACGAGCCACAGCACCGCCGACAGCCGCGCGGAGCGCTCGGCCTCCTTCGGGCCGGCCGTGGCCATGTACCGCTGGGCCTGGTTGAGCATGCCGCCGTTGTACTCGAAGAGCTTGATGAAGAGGAACGCGAGCAGGAACACCGTGCCGTACTGGGCGACCAGAGGCTTGTCGTGGCCCTGGAGGGCCGGCTGGTCCCAGACGTCGAGGAAGCCGATGCCCTTGTCGTTCAACTTCAGTACGACGGCCACGAACATCGCGACGCCGGCCATCAACTGGATGACGAACTGGCCGAGTTCGGTCAGCGCGTCCGCCCACAGCCCGCCGATCGTGCAGTAGACGGCGGTGATCGCGCCGGTGATGAGGATGCCCTGGTTGAGGGAGATCCCGGTGAAGACGGACAACAGGGTGGCGATGGCGGCCCACTTGGCGCCGACGTCCACGATCTTCAGCAGCATCCCGGACCAGGCGAGTGCCTGCTGTGTCTTCAGGTCGTAGCGGTTCTTCAGATACTCCAGCGGCGAAGCCACGTGGAGCCGCGACCGCAGCCGGTTGACGCGCGGCGCGAACAGTTTCGAGCCGATGGCGATACCCAGCGCGATGGGGAAGGACCAGGTGACGAAGGAGGTCACGCCGTAGGTGTAGGCGATGCCCGCGTACCCGGTGAACATCACCGCGCTGTAGCCCGACATGTGGTGCGAGATGCCGGACAGCCACCAGGGCATCTTGCCGCCGGCGGTGAAGAAGTCGCTCACGTTGTCGACGCGCTGGTGCGACCAGACGCCGATGGCGACCATCACGCCGAAATAAGCGATGAGTACGGTCCAGTCGAGACCGTTCATGTGAGCCCTCCCATGGTTCAGCCCGGCGTTCAGCCCGGCGCTCATCGTGGGCGCTGCCGCGTGAACACGACAAGTAACCGTAAGGTCAAGGGAGGGTAAAGCTATTCGGTATGGTGGTCCGCGTTCATCTATATGAACTCAGTGCATCAGCTCCCCCGCGTTGACCAGCAACGACTGCCCGGTGATCGCCCGTGCCCGGTCCGACGCCAGGAACACCGCCGCGTCCGCCACATCCCCGTCAGTCGCCAGCTCGGGCAACGCCATCCGTCCGGTGAGTCTCCCCAGTACCTCCTCCTCCGCCACCCCCTCCGTCTGTGCGGTGAACTGGACGTAGGCCTGCACCGGTGGCCCCCACATCCAGCCCGGCAGCACGGTGTTCACCCGGATCCGGTGCGACCCCCACTCCCGCGCGAGTGAGTACATGGCGCTGGTCAGCGCGCCCTTGGAGGCCGCGTACGCCGCCTGCCGCACCTGTGAGGGAGCCGCCACGGCGGACTGTGTCCCGATGAACACCACCGACCCGCCCACCGCCTTCAGCCCGGCCAGACACGCCCGTGTCATCCGCAGCGTCCCCAGCAGGTTCACGTCGATCACCGACTGCCATGTCGTGAAGTCGGCGTCCTCGACCCCGCCGAAGTAGGAGTCCCAGGCCGCCACGTTCACCACCGCGTCGATCCCCCCGAACCGCTCCCGCGCCAGCTCCGCCAGCGCCTCGCAACTCCGCTCGTCGGTGATGTCGGTGACCCGGTACGCCGTACGCGCCCCGGTGGGGTCGATCTCGGCCGCGCTCTTCGCGAGGTTCGCCTCGGTCCGCGCCCCCAGCACGGCGTTCCCGCCGTCCCGTACGACCGCGGCGGCGACCTGGTGACCGAGCCCGGCGCCGACTCCCGAGACGACGACGGTCTTGCCGTTGAGCAGTGACATCGGGGCCCCCTTGCCTCTGGCGGATTACCTGACGGAGCGTCAGAGTATGGGCCAGCCGCCGAGGATGGGGAAGAGAAATGAGCGAGGAGACGCACAGCGACACACACGCCGGGACGCGCAGTGCCACGGACAACGACACACGCAGCGGGGCGCGCAGTGCCACGGGCAACGACACACGCGGCGGCACGTACGCCGAACTCGCGGCCGTCGGCCCCTACGGGGTGCACCCCGGCCACGCCCTGATCACCATGGTCGAACCGCACCCCGGCCACGAGTACGCCTACAACCGCTGGTACGAGGACGACCACTACTACGCCGGCGCGATGGCGATGCCATGGATGTACGCGGGCCGCAGATGGGTGGCGACCCGCGACCTCCAGCTCCTGCGCCACCCGGAGAAGTCGGCGATCGCCCAGCCGGTCACCGCCGGCTGCTACCTCTCCACCTACTGGATCACCGCCGGGCGCTACGACGAGCACATGAAGTGGACGGTCGCCATCAACAGACGCCTCAACCGGGACGCACGCGTCTACCAGGACCGCACTCACGTCTTCACGGCGTTCCAGGACCACGAGGCCACCGTGTACCGGGACGGCGCCGCCGGTCCCCGTGACTTCCACGCCCTGGACCACCCGTACGCGGGCCTGGTGACCGAGGTCATCGACACCGACTCGGCGCAGCAGCGCGCCGAACTGCTGGAGTGGCTGCGCGCCCGCCACCTCCCCAGGCGGGTGGCCGGCTCCCCGACGGCCATGGTCACCGTCTTCCGCCCCACGCCCCTGCCCGGCGACCGCATGACCTACGTGAGGCAGGTCGAGGGCGTCGACACCCGCCTGACCCTGCTCTGGTTCCTGGAGGCCGACCCGAGGGACTGCTGGGACCAGCACTTCACGGGCCTGGGGGACGCGGTGGCGGAGTCGGGCCTGGGGCGCGTGGAACTGGTCGCGCCGTTCATCCCGACGGTGCCGGGCACAGACCGGTACGTGGACCGACTCCGTTGATCACAACTGCCCCGCGACCGTCCGACAGCCGTCCCGCGACCGTCCGACGGCCGTCCCGCGACCGTCCGACGGCCGTCCCGCGACCGTCCGACGGCCGTCCCGCGACCGTCCGACGGCCGCCCCGAGGCTCATGGCTGCTTCTTGAGCTCGTCGGGGCAAGGCGTGCCCCGGGGCAGCTGATAGGGCGCGGCCAGCCGGTAGGTCCCCGCCTTCGGCGCGAGCAGGACCGTCCACTTGTCGCCCTCCGCGTCCTCCTCCGTCTCGAACAGGCACCCGTTGACGTTCTCGTACGTCTTCGGCTCCCCCTCGGCCCGGTCCTTGGATGCCTCCGTCTCCTGCGGCGGCTTCAGGCTCTTGCCCTGCGCGTCGACGACGCTCAGCCACGGCGAGTAGGGGATCCGGATCAGGATCCGGCCCGCCTTGCGCACGTCGATCGTCATCTCACCCTGCTCGGCCCGCTGCACCACCGCGTTCGGCTCCGCGAGCGAGGCCGGGTCGGTGACCTTGAACAGCTGCCAGTTGGCGTCGCCCCAGATCTGCTCCAGATAGGGCAGCCCGCGCTGCACCAGCTCCCGCTCCCGTTCGCCCCCGTCCCCGTCCAGCGCCTCCTTCGGGACGACGACGAAGTGCACGGCCCACCGCTGGAGCCACTCGTGGTAGTTCGCGGAGTTCAGGGTGTCGTCGTAGAAGAGCGGGTTGCGCTCCATGTCGGCCTGGCGGTTCCAGCCCCGGGCGAGGTTGACGTACGGCGCGAGCGCTGACGCCTCGCGGTGCGAGCGGGCCGGCACGACCTCCACCCGCCCCTTCTCCGCGCCGACCCCCTGGAGCTCGTTGACGAGCGGCGCCAGCTCGCGGGCCCAGGAGGCCGCCGGGGTCGTCCGGACGACGTCGTCGACCGACTTGAAGCCGATCCAGCCCACGAACCCGAGGAAAGCCGCGACGATCACGTACCACTTGCGGCTGCGCGGCACGGCGAACGGCAGCGCGGCCATCAGCACCACGCCCGTGAACAGCATCGCGAGCCGCGTGATGTTGGACCCGATCTGCGAGCTGATCAGCCACACCAGCAGCACACCGAGCCCGTACACCGCCGACGTGATCCGCACGGTCCGCCAGTCGCGCGGGACGACCGCGAAGACGACCACCGAGCACAGCAGCGGCAGGGACGCCGAGCCGAAGGACATCGGCTGGGTGCCGGAGAACGGGAACAGCCACGCGGACAGGGCGACCACGACCGTCGGGGCGAGCCCCAGGGCCCATGCGCCCGGCCGCCGCTTCTGGAGGAACAGCGCGGCGGCGATCAGCCCCACGAAGAGTCCCGCCACCGGTGAGCCCATGGTGGCGAGCGCGGCGAGCGGCGCGGCGCACAGCGCCTTCGCCCACCGTTTGTAGCGCCAGCGGTGCGGCCAGCAGAAGACGACGGCGACCGCGCCCAGCGCGAACATGTTGCCGAGACCGAACGTCACCCGCCCGGAGGCCGCGTTGCACAGCAGGGCGAAGACCCCGGCCAGGGCCGGCCACACCGGGTTCTTCACGGGCCGGCAGCGCAGCAGGATCAGGGTGAGCAGACCCGCCGAGAGCGTCCCGGCGATCATCATCGTCGTCCGGACGCCGAGCAGGGACATCAGATACGGCGACACCATGCTGTACGACACCGGGTGCATGCCGCCGTACCAGGCGAGGTTGTACGCGGAGTCGGGGTGCCGGCCGACGAACTCGGCCCAGGCGTCCTGCGCGGCGAGATCGCCGCCACTGTTCGCGAACGTGAAGAACCAGACGAGGTGCAGGATGCCGGACAGCCCCGTCATGGACAGCACGGGATGGCGTCGCAGCCACTCGCCGAGCCGGTCCAGCGCGGACCTCACCCGGGACGGCTCAGCCGCGGGACCCGTGCCGTCCGTACGGTCCGTGGGGTCGTCCGCCGCTGCCGAGCCGTCCGGGGCCCGACCGTGCTCGAGCTCTACCACCGCGTCACGGTCGTCGTGGTCGTCGCGGTGACGGTCGTCACGGCGATGGTGATGGTCATGGTCGTCACGGTCGTGGTCGCCCGACTGTGGGGCGGGCACCCTCGGTCGCGGGCCGGCGTCCGGGCCCGGACCGGTGTCGTCGGCGCGTGTCGGCTCCGCAGTGGCCACCTGAAGGCACTCCCCGTGTCCCGTCTTCTGCTCTCGGCCGCGTGCCGTTCGCGTCCGCTTCACGGCTGCGTCCCTGCGCCCGGCGACCTGTCCCGTTTCGTGACGCTAGCACGCACCCCGCCGGGCGGCTGCCCGACGGGGTGACGGAGACGTGCGAGCGGGTGCGCCGGTCAGCCGATGCGCGTCAGCTTGTCCGAGAAGCCCGGCTCGACCAGGTCCGCCTGGAGGGCGACCGGCACCTTGACCGCGCTGCCGGAGCCGTCCCCGACGGTGAGCGTGCCCACCTGGGTGCCGGCCTTCGCCGTGTGCGGAACGTCGTCGGTGGCGAAGGACAGCTTCACCGTCAGCCCCGCCCAGCCGACCGCGGCGACGTCCTTGGTCACCACGATCGGCGTGTGGTGGCCCATCTTGTCGTCCACGTACCCGACGACATCGCCCTTCTTCATGATCTTCGCCGAGGTGATCGCGTCCTGGGCGGCGAGCAGCGCGGTCTTGCTGACCGCGTTGACCGTGTCGATGATCGGCGACTTGTGCTGGCCGAGGACCGCGCCGACGACGGTGACGGTCTCGCCGCCGACCACCTTCGTCGCGGCGAACAGCAGGTTGCCGCCGGCCTTGCTGGTGGACCCGGTCTTCAGGCCGATCGCGTCGTTGTACGGCACGAGCGTGTTGTAGTTGCGCCACTTCTGACCCGACGGGTCGATCCACTCCGGCAGCCGGGTGATGTCGATCAGCGCCTGGATCTTCACCAGCTCGTTGCCCAGTTTCACCTGGTCCGCGGCGGTGGAGACGGTGGTCTCCTTCAGGCCGGAGGCGTCGGTGTACGTCGTGTTCGTCATGCCGAGTTCCTTGGCGGTCGCGTTCATCTTCTCGATGAACTTCGCCTCGGTGCCCGCGTCCCAGCGGGCCAGTAGCCGCGCGATGTTGTTCGCCGACGGGATCATGATCGCCGAGAGGGCCTGCTTCTCGGTGAGGGTGTCGCCCGCCTTGACGGTGTTGAGCGTCGACTCACCGGCCGCGTCATAGCCGCCCTCCGTCTCGGCGGTGGCGTCGACGGGGATCTTCGCGCCCTCCTCGCCCGACTTCAGCGGGTGGTCCTTGAGGACGATGTACGCGGTCATCGCCTTGGCGACGGACCCGATGGCGACGGACTTCTCGTCGCCGAAGCTGTTCATCGTGCCGATGCCGTTGACGTCCATCGCGCCCTGGCCCTCGCTCGGCCACGGGAGCGACAACTTGCCGCCGTCGAAGGTGTAGGTGTCCTTCGCGGTGAGGGTGAGAGCGGTCGCCGGAAGCGGCCGTACGGCCTGCGCGATCGCAAACGCGACCAGGAGCAGGATGACCAGCGGCGTCCAGATCTTGACCCGCCGTCCGAGCGTGCGCATCGGGGTCGGCGGGGGCGGCGGGGTGTTCGTCAGCTCCGCCAGCAGGTCCAGCGGCGGCTTCGGCGGCAGCGGCTGCTGGGTGGTGCGCTCGGGACCGACCTGCGGGACGAGTGCGGTGACCTCGGCCGCGGGCTTCAGCGGACGGGGCTCGTCGAGCGGCTTCAGCGCGACGAACTTGCTGGTCCGTTCGGCGGGCGCCTCGGCCTTCTGGCCACCGGCCCTGTCGTCGGCCTTCTCATCGGCCTTGTCCGCGCCCGGCTTGGGCTTGGTGGCGCCGCCCAGCTTCAGCATGGTGGTCGGCTGGTCGACGGCGGGCTTGGGCCGGGGGGCCTTGAAGACGGCGGTGGGCTGGTCGACGGGCGAGTCGTCGGCCTTGTCGGCGTCTGAGACGGCGTCGGCCTGACCGGCCTTGCCGTCCGGGACGTCTTCCTCGCCGGCGTCGGGCTCGGCCTTGGGCTCGTCGGCCCTGTCGGCGTCCGAGGCCCACTTCGGCGCGGGCTTGGAGGTGGACTTGGCGGCGGCCCTGGATGCGGGTCCGGCTGCGGGCGCAGCGACGGTCTCGGTCTCCGGCACGGCGTCGTGGGGCTCGTCGGCTTCCTCGGCGTCGCTCCCGGAACGTTCCTCCGCCTCGGCCTCCGCCTCGGCCGCCGCCTCCGCCTCGGCGTCGGTGGCCTTGGCCTCGGTGTCCTCGTCCTGCGGCGCCGCGTCCGTGGGCTTCGCATCCGTGGGTGCCGCGTCCGCGGGTTCCGGGTCCGAGGAGCTTTCGTCGGCCGCCGGGCCCGCCGCGGGCTCCTTCGCCGAGCTCTTGTCGTCCGCCGAGGCCACCCACTGGGCCACAGCCTCCCGCAGACGGTCGTCTCCGCCCCCGGAGGGCTCCTCGGTGCTCCCGGAGGCGTTCTCGCCCGCCACGGCGCCCTCGGGGCCGTCCTGAGCGGTCACGGAGGCGCTCTCGCCGTCCTCGCCGCGCTCGGCGTCCCTGACCGCGGACCCGGCGGTGCCGGTCCCGGCGTCGGCGGACTCAGACTCGGCGGACTCGGACCCTGCCTCGGGGGACTCGGACCCTGCCTCGGCGGTCCCCGTTTCCGTGGACTTCGCGCCGGGCTCGGTCTTCAGGGGCTCCGCCGGCTTCTCGGCCGCGGTGGGCTCCCCGCCCTCCGCGCCCTTCCTGCCGTCCGCGCCCTTCCTGCCGTCCGCGCCCTTCTTGCCGTTCTCGGACTGCTCACCGTTCCCGGGCTTCTCGCCGTCCTCGGACTTCTCGGACTTCTCGGACTCCGTGGTTTTCATGTCCCGCACCGAGAACACGCGCGTCGCCGTGTCCACGCCGCCCCGTGCTGCGGTCGGTTCGGCCTCGCGGGCCACCGCGATCCGCGGATCGCGGGGATCGCGTGACTCACGTGCCTCGGGAACCGTGCCCGCGCTCCCCGACGTCGGTTCTGCCGACGACTCGCGCTGCTTCGACCTGTCGGGGGACTCGCCCGCCACCGATGCCTCCTCCATGTGCCGCACGCCCACCGCGCGCGAGTGCCGAACCGTGACCGCCCGCCTCGGACCCGCCGCACGGCGTGTCCGAACCATGTACCAGTGTCCTGTGTAGAGGGCTTGGCTCCTGCGGTAGACGAGAACGACATACCTACTGGTTCCACTACAAACAGGTCACGCACCCTCGACAGACCATTGTGAGAGGGGTCACCCTGTCATTCATCCACGCGGGGAGGCATGGATGGGCAGGAGCCGCAGAACAATTCCGGAAGAGCTTTTGTTGCTGGCGCTGGACCCGACCACGGGTACCACCGCACAGCCGCAGTCGCTCGACCTCGGTCTGGCCGGAGCACAGCTAGTGGAGCTGGCGCTGGCCGGACGGATAGCCCCTGACGGGGATCGTATCGCCGTGGTGTCCCCACGGCCGACTGGAGACCCAACGCTGGACTGCGCGTTGGAGTTGCTGCGAAGGCGTGGCGCTCCTGTACGGGCTGTCCACTGGATCGGCGGGCCGCGTCTCGGGCTGCGCCAGATTTACCTCTCGCATCTGGAGCGGTGCGGCATGGTTCATGCCGTGGCGGGCCAGATGTGCGGAGTGCTGCCGACGACTCGCTACCAGGCGACGGACACCGACATCAGCCGGGAGATCAAGGCCCGGCTGGACTCTGCGATCCGCACCGGCGTACCGCCGGACCCGCGGACCGCGGCGCTCGCCGCACTGGCGCACGCGGTCGGCCTCGGCAAGCACCTGTACCCGGGCAACGAGGGACGCTCGTCCCGCTCCCGGTTGCGGGACCTGATCAGGCACGACCCCATGGGCGGCCTCGTGGCGCACGCCGTGATGGACGTCCAGAACGGCGCGGTGGCACAGCCACGCCGCAACCAGGCACCACCCGGCCGCCAGGCCGGACCCGGTGCCAGGCCCGCTCCGGAACCCGCCCGTGGCGTTCCGGCGCAGCCGCACCGAGGTCCCATGGCACGTGTCGTGGCGCACTGAGCCGCAGTCCCACGACGCCGCGCCGACCGGGCCGGTAACCGCAAGAAGCAAGCCGCAAGACGCAAGACGTAAGACCTGTTTGACCGTTTGGCCCGTTGGATTCGCAAGACTCGTTGGACCAGGACCCTTTCGGGAGCCGCCGCGGCCGCGCGGGGTGGTGGGACGTATCGACCCGCCGCCCCGCGCGGACGCATGTCGGGGACCGACCCGAACTGGCGTGTAGCCGCCGCATATCCACCGTTTTCCAGCGGTAGAAAGCACCTTGGTGGCAGTCTGCTCAACAGCAGATACGCAAAGTGTCAGTTACAGGCACGCAGCCGGAGGTGCACGTCCAGTGGCGTCCAATGTCAATCCCACCGTCAGGCGACGCCGGCTGGGTCAGGAGCTGCGTCGGCTCCGTGAGCTCAAGGGCATGACGGCCGAAGAGGTCGCCGAACGCCTGCTGGTGTCCCAGTCGAAGATCAGCCGACTGGAGAACGGCCGGCGCAGCATCAGCCAGCGCGACGTCCGCGACCTGTGCGGGGTGTACGAGGTCGAGGACCAGCGGATGGTCGACTCGCTGATGGAGATGGCCAAGGACTCCCGCCAGCAGGGCTGGTGGCATGCCTTCGGCGATGTCCCGTACAGCGTCTACATCGGTCTCGAGACCGACGCGGCGAGCCTGCGCGTGTACGACCCGCAGGTCGTGCCCGGGCTGCTCCAGACCCGTCAGTACGCGGAGGCGCTGATCTCGGGCGCGCTGCCGGAGGCGCCGCCGGCGGACATCGAGAAACGGATCCAGGTGCGTCTGCGCCGACAGGAACGTATTTCCACCGCCGACAACCCGTTGCGTCTGTGGGCGGTTCTGGACGAGGCGGCCCTGCGCCGCGAGGTCGGCAACCGCCAGGTGATGATCGAGCAGCTGGAGTACCTGCTGGAGATGTCCCAGCTGCCGCACGTCACCGTGCAGTTGATCCCGTTCACGATGGGCGCGCATCCGGGGGTGAGCGGACAGTACGCGATCCTCGAGTTCCCGGACGCCGCCGACTCCAGTGTGGTCTACATCGAGGGCGTCACCAGCGACCTGTACCTGGAGAAGCCGCAGGACGTGCAGAAGTACAGCGTGATGTACGAGCATCTGCGGGCCCAGGCCCTGAACGCCGATCAGACCCGGGAGTTCATCGCGAAGGTGGCGAAGGACTATGCAAGGGAGGGCACTTCATGAAACGCGGCAAGATACACCTTCGACCCAGACGGAGGGAAGTCCCTGTGGAATATGCCATCCGAACGGGTGAGTAGTCGCTCCGCATGACGATGTTGGCGAGTAGCGTCGATCACGCCATCAAGCAACAACGGTGGCGCAAACCGTGCCGTGCAGACGGAGACCTGCGCACGGACGGTGACAGCAACTCAGCAACTGACTACCGGAGCGAACATGGCAATGCACCAGGGCGCCGCGAACGAGTGGGTCAAGTCCTCCTACTCCCAGGGCAACGGCGCGTGCGTCGAGATCAAGTCCCCCGTCCGCGCGGCCATGGCCGTCCGTGACTCCAAGGTCACCGAGGGCCCGACCCTGGCCTTCCCCGCCGACGCGTGGAACACCTTCGTGGCATCGGTCAAGGCGTAAGGGGACGATCCCCTGAGACAGCACGACCAGTACGATCAGCGTCACGAGCAACACCAGTACCACCAGCGTCACGAGCAAGACCAGCGTCACGAGCACGACCCTGGAGCCCCCTCGACCAGATCGCCGTCCTAGCCGAGGGGGCTCGGCATATCCTCAGTACTTCCCCGGCGCGGGCCGTCCACCCCGCCGGACTCCCGGCGCCGCTAGCCCCGCTTCACCGGGAACGCCACGTCGCACACCGGGTCCTCGGCCCCCGCCGCGTCCCAGTCGGCGAAGTAGACCTCCCGGCAGGGCCCGTCGTAGTCCCAGCCCTCCCGCTTCATCCACGCTTCCACCGCCTCGTACGGGGCGAGGATCTGAGGATGCGCCACCTGCGCCTTGGTGATCCTCGTGTACGCGAGCCGCCGGGCGGGCTCGACCCGGGCCTGGAACTGCCGTCCCCGACCCTGTGCGGCGGCCGCCCAGGCCCTGGCTCCGGCCTCGTCCGCGACCGGCACGCACGACTCGACCGGCCCGTCGCTCTCCATGGACACCGCGGAGTAGTACACGACGTACGGCGACCCGATCACGCCCCCGCACTGCCCGGCCGCCTCCTCCAGTCGCCCCAGCGAGGCGGGGATCCAGATGGGCAACTCGTCCGCGAGGGTGTGCCGTGTCTCGGTGACGATCACCCGCTCGGGCACGTCGACCAACTGGACCTCGAACTTCTCGTACATCTCGGAGCTCCTACCCGACAGCCGTGCACGGAGGTAGGCGGCGAGGGTGCGCTGGGCGGCGAACCGGGTCTCGACATCGCCCCAGTAGGCGGCGAGCAGGTCCCCGGACCCGGGCCCGTCAGTGGTCTCCACCACCTCGGCGATGCGGGCCAGCGGCATGTCGAGCTGGCGCAGCATGGCCACAAGACGGGCGCGTTCCACCTGGCCGGCGCGGTAGTAGCGGTAACCGCTGGCCTCGTCGATGTGCGCCGGGGCGAGCAGCCCGAGCCGGTCGTACAGCCGCAGCGCCTTGGCCGAGAGGCGGGCCCGTGCGGCGAACGCGCCGATGGTGAGCAGCTCGCCGTCGTCTTTCAAGTCCACCACGCGCCCCCGTCGTCCTCCGTCGCCGGGCGGCCGTTCCGCCCGACGCCGAGGACGCTCCGCCCTGCCCCAGGGGCAAGGTCAAGCCGGACGATCCGGCCGATTCCTTGGATCCGTCCGGTGGGTCAGATCCATCAGATCCATCAGATCCATCAGATCCATCAGGTCCGTCCGGTCCGTCCGGTCCGTCCGGTCCGTCCTGTCGGTCAGATCCGTTCGGCTAGCCCAGCTGGCTTTCGATGGCCGCGACGACCTCGGCGGACTCGGGCTCGGTCTGCGGGGAGAAACGGGCGACGACCGTCCCGTCCCGTCCGATCAGGAACTTCTCGAAGTTCCAGCGGATGTCGCCGTCGTGGCCCTCGCCGTCCGCGAACCCGACGAGCCGTTCGTACAGCGGGTGCCGGTCCACACCGTTGACCTCGACCTTCTCGGTCAGCGGGAAGGACACGCCGTACGTGGCCGAGCAGAACTCGGCGATCTCCTCGGCGGTGCCGGGCTCCTGCCCGAGGAACTGGTTGCAGGGCACGCCCAGCACGGTGAAGCCCTGAGCCGCGTACCGCTCCTGGAGCTTCTCCAGGCCCGTGTACTGCGGGGTCAGGCCGCACTTGGAGGCCACGTTCACCACGAGCACGGCCTTCCCCGCGTACTGCGACAGCTCCGCGGAACCGCCCTTGAGGGCATCGATCTGGACGTTGAGGGGAGAGGCACCGGTATCAGTAGTCATGCCCCGGATGCTAGCCCCGGACTGTGAACCCACCCCTTCCGGGGCCATTCCCCGCTTCCGCTTCCGCTTCCGGCCCGGCACTTCCACGGCCCGCCCCCTGTCCCGTCCTGGCCCGTCCTGTCCTTCCGGGGCCGCCTACCGGTCGGCGGCTCTGGTCACGACCTCGCCCGCCGCGGTCCGCGAGTACAGCACCGACCGTCCCGCGCGCCGTCGCTCCACCAGCCCCGCGTCGAGCAGGACCCGGAGATGGCGGCCGACCGTGCCGAGGCCCTGGCCGGTCAGGGCGACCAGCTGGGTGGTGCTCAGGGGGCTCGAGAGGAGGATCAGCACCGTGGCCCGGGCGGGTCCCAGCAGGGCGCCCAGCGCGGCCGGTACGTCACGGGCACGGTCCCGGTGGTCCTCGGCGAGCGCCCCGGCGCAGGGATAGACGACGGCGTACCGCTCCCGGCCCTCCCACGACACCCACCCGGACTTCGGCGTGACCGGCACGAACACCAGCTCGGCGCCGGAGATCTCGCGGGGCGGATACTCGTGCAGGTTGACCTGAAACCGACTCTCGCCGAGCCACCGCGTCCCCGGCCGCAGCGAGTCCAGTACGTCAGCCCAGCCACCCCGGCTGACCTGCGCGGTCCGCGCGACGACATCGGCCTCCAGGACACGCCTTCGCCGCTGCCAGTGCGGCCGTACGCCCGTCTCCCACACGTACTCCAGCAGCCCGGCCGCCCGCTCCGGCAGGTCGTCCCGGTCCAGGGCGGCGGGGAGCGGGCCGGCCAGGGACATCCGCAGATGGGCGCGGGCCTGTGCCGGGCAGGCCGCCCGTACCCGGGCGACGCCCTCCTCGAAGCTCTCGCCGTCCCTCGGCGTGGGCGTGAGGAAGTCGGCGATCCAGCTCCGGCCGAGTCCGGCCCGCAACAGCAGCGCGGTCACCGGGTCGGCCGCCAGGACGGCGCGGTAGCCGGGGAGCCGGTCGTGCAGCCAGTCCCGCTCGCCGGGATGCGTCCCCACGCCCGCGTGCAGCAGTTTCAGGCTCGCGAAGGTCTCGGCGAGCGGCGAGAGAACGAACCGGCTGCGGGCCAGGGTGTCCGCGTTCACCTGCCACCACCCCATGCCCCTGCACCCCCTCGTCCCGTGCGACATGCGCCGTATGACCCACGACCCGCAGCTCACGCCGTACGAGGGGCGTCCCACGCCGCCACGCCCCACACCGCCACACCGCACACCGCATTGCGCGCGACCCACGACGTTTCGCGGGTGCGCGAAACAATAACCACCTCTCTCCGGCCCGCCGCAGACTCCGCCCATGACCGGCCACACATACCGCCAGCTGTTCCGCGTCCCCGAGTTCACGCCCCTCTTTCTCTCCGCCGCCGCCCACACCGCCGCCGGGACGGTGAGCGGGCTCGCCCTCGGCACGCTCGTCTACCGGGCCACCGGCTCCCCGCTGCTGTCGGCGGTGAGCATGTTCGGTCCGTCGCTCGCGCAGGTGCTGGGCGCGACCTTCTTCCTCTCGGGCGCCGACCGGCTGCCCCCGAGGTCGGCGCTGACCGGCCTCGCCCTCGCCTTCGCCGCAGCGACGGCCGTCCTGGCGCTGCCGGGACTGCCGGTGTGGGGCGTTTTCGCGGTCGTGCTCCTCCAGGGTCTGGTCGCCTCGCTCGGCGGGGGCGTCCGCTGGGGCCTGCTGAACGAGATCCTCACCAAGGACGGCTATCTGCCGGGGCGTTCGCTCTTCAACATGCTGAACGGGCTCATGCAGATCGTCGGATTCGCCACCGGCGGCGCCCTCGTGACGGCGCTCTCCCCGCGCCCTGTCCTGCTGCTCGCCACCCTGCTCTACACGATCGCCGCCGTGGTCACCCGGCTCGGCCTGAGTGCCCGCCCGCCGCGTGCCTCCGGCCGGCCCTCGGTCGCGGCGACCCGGCGCTCGAACGCCGTCCTGTGGTCCGCCCGCCCCCGTCGCCTCACCTATCTGGGCCTGTGGCTCCCCAACGGCCTGGTCGTCGGTTGCGAGGCCCTTTACGTGTCCTACGACCCCGACGCGGCGGGCACGTTGTTCGCGTGCGGGGCGCTCGGCATGCTCGCCGGGGACGTGACCGTGGGCCGCCTCGTCCCGGCGGCCCTGCGGCCCCGGCTGGCCACACCTCTCCTGCTGCTCCTGGCCACTCCCTACGCCTTCTTCGCCCTGCACCCCGCGCTCCCGCTCGCCGCGGCCTGCGCCACCCTCGCCTCCGTCGGCTTCGGCGCGAGCCTGGTCCAGCAGGAGCGGCTGATGGCCCTCACCCCGCCCGAACTCAGCGGTCACGCACTGGGGTTGCACTCGGCCGGAATGCTCACGATGCAGGGCGTGAGCGCGGCCCTGGCCGGCGGGCTGGCCCAACTCACCTCGCCCGCGACCGCGATGACGATGATGGCGCTGACGTCGATCGCGGTGACCTTGACGTTGAAGGTCGCCGCGCGGGCCGACGAGGAACGCGAAACGCACGACCTCGGCCGGGTGAGCGGGGGCTGACGGCCGGGCCGGGTCAGAGGTCCGGCCCGGTCAGACGTCCGGCCCGGTCAGACGTCCGGCCAAGTCGGACGTCCGGGTCGGTGAAGACCTCGGGCACCTTGTTGTCGAGGACGACGCGAGCCAGAAGCGCGGCGAGCCGGTCGCGCTCGTTCGTGTTCAAGCCCGAGGGCAGGTTCTCGACGCGGCGGCACGTCTCGTCGTAGAACCGTTCCTGAAGACTGAGCGGGAGTGAGTCCTGTTGCCAGGTCTCATGCTCGGCCGAACGCCCCGGACGGTGTTGGGCGTTCTGGTTGCCCGCGTTCGCTCCGCGTCCGGCGCCGACGGATCGTGTCCGTGGTCCGGGAATGCGGGGGCGGGTTCCCTCACGCCCAGCAACCCCCAGTCCGGCCTGGACGGTCCGATGCCCCACCGCATCACTCCGGTGTGGTGGGGGGCGGTGCCGTCCGTCGCCGGATCGGGTGTTGCTGGGCGCGCCTTCCGATCGCCACGGCAGCAGCATCATGGCGAGTGGTCTTACGGGTGGTGCTGGTGGTGGTTTCTGCCAGTGCTGGGCGCCCCAGCGGCTGGTGTAGGCCGGGTCCACGGCGATGACCGCGATGCCTGTCTGATCGGCCATCGAAGACAATCGGGCACGGAGTTTCCCGGTGGGCATGCCGGAGATCAGCTGCCTAAAACGCTTCCTGCGGCCGTGCTTCTCCCGGGTTTTCTCGGCAGTGAAGTCCAGGTCCTCGACCGCGATCGCCCGCACCTCGCAGGTACGGGCCCAGTGCAGGAGGCGGGTGAGGGCGTGGCGGACCTGCGCGTCACGGTGTTCGGCGGTGCCGGTGAGGTCGTAGAAGAAGCGGCGCGGGCTGCCGGTCGGGTTGCCGTGGACGTCCAGGTGCCAGGCGGCAAGGTGATCGGCGTTCATGTCCACGCCGATCACACCGTGGGCGAGCGCGGCCTCGATGGGGTGGGTCGGGGTGGGCGGGATCTGCCAGGAGGCGGTCACATACCAGCGGTCCCGGCCGGTATCCAGGTGGATGCGGTAGGCGACCACCCGGTTGGCCGCGACACGATCCGCCCACTCCTCGCCCCGGTGCGCGAACGTGACCTTGCAGACGAGGACATACCGCCCGTGCGGGGCGTTGGCCAGATACGCGAGCGGTGCGGGCAGCTTGAGGCTCACCTCGCCGTCGGGACTGATACGGATGGTCTCGTTGCCGTAGCGTTTGCCGGACTCGCCGTCGGCCTGGCAGAACCAGCGCTCGGCCTCCCACCGCCCGCGCCACACGGACTCCGTGAGCTGAGCGGCGTCCAGGTGGTGGCGGGTGCGGGCCAGACGTTTGCCGCCGCGTACGACGTGGACGATGCCGGCCTCGCGGTCGGCCCGCGCGGCAGTCACCCGGTCCTGAAGTACCCGCAGCCGCCGGGACTTGGCATGCCATTCCCGCTGGGACCGGTAACCCCCGGGCGCCTTCTTCGTCCCCTTCTGCCCGACCGGCAGCGACAGCCGGTCCTCGACAGTGCGAATACCGGCTTCCAGGTTCTGGATGTGCGCGAGCTGGCAGCGTCGGGCCAGCGCCCACTGGTCATGCGTGGCCTTGGTGATGCTGCCCGCCCAGCGCGACGACGACAGCGGCGTCAGCTCCCGCTTACGCACCGCCCACGCCTCCCCGGAATGCGACACACCGTCCCGGCAACGCGCCTTGAGATCCCTCGAAGCCAACGACCCCAGATGCGCACCCATCAGGCGCAGCACCTTCTCATCGTCCGCGGTCAGGTGTTTGAGGCGGGTACGGACGGCCACACCCTCGCGCAGGGGTTCTGAGCTGTTGCCGCTGGAGTGCGTTCAAGAGCGTTCTGGTGAGCGGGAGTGAGCGTGGAGCCGGTCGCCCGCCTCGGTGAGGCCGACACGTACGGCCCGCCCGTCCCGCGGATCCGGCTCGCGCCGGACCAGTCCGCGCTGGGCCGTCCGGTCCACGAGCCCCGTCAGGCTCGACCTGCCGAGCCCCAGCATCTCCACGAGTTCGATGGTCGGTGTCGTGTCGCGCGCCTCGGCTGTGGGGCTGGTTCTCGGTGGGGAACTGACGTTCTTGCGTCGAATGCGTGACCTTCGCGGGTGGTGCTCGTTTCCCATGGCGACGGGATCTTCAGGTCGGGATGGGGTGGCGGGGTGGGTGAGGTGAGGAGCATCGCGGCGCCGTTCGTCGCGTCCGGTCCGAGTGCACAGCAGTTGGCCCTGTTGCGGAGTGATGCCGTGGGCGCGGCTCGACTCGGTGTACACGGCGTTCACGAGGAACGCCGACCGCACCAACGGGGTCACGACCGCCATCTGCCCACCTGCGGTTTTCCCCATGAGGGGACACACCAGTGCGGGAGTTGGCGCCCGGCGGGCTGTCCGCCGAGCCCGGGGGACAGGCGGCGGCCAGGGACGTCAGGCGTGCCCGGCGTGGGCGACGGCGTGGCCCTTTCCGCGGCCGATCATCCACTTGTTCACGGGCGTGGTGATCAGGAAGGCGACCACGAAGCCGCCCAGCAGGGTCGCCCAGAAGAGACCGTCCGACAACTGGGCCTCCATCGCGCCCGGCGTGAGAGCGACGATGCCGTTGTCGACCAGTTCCATCACGGCGATTGACACGGTGTCGGCGGCCAGCGCCACCTTGACGGCGGCCCGGAGGTCCAGTCCGGCCCGGCGCACCCCGAACAGGGTGAGGGAGTAGCCGAACAGGAACGCGAGAACGATCGCGGCGACCATCGTCGGCACATTGCCCCAGCCGAGGGCGGTACCGACGGCCATCCCGAGGATCTCGCCGATGGCGCAGCCGGTCAGACAGTGCAGCGTCGCCCGCACCGCCATCGTCCAGGAGGCGCCCCCACCGTGGTGCCCCGCCGGGGAGCCGTGCTCGTGGTGCAGGTTGTGGTGCTGGTCCTGTTTCTGGTCGTGGTCCATGCCTCCTGTATACCCCCTGGGGGTACCTGAAGCAATGGTGCCCGACCCGGCTGCCGGTCAAGGGTGCCGTCACCCGCGAGCGGGTGCGAGCGCGAAACGGCGGCGCGGCGGGCGGACAGGACCTGTTCACGCGGTCACGTGGTCACTCGGTGCGCAGGGCGGTCGCGGTGGCCGTCCTGGCGGCCCAGCCGGCCGGGAGCAGGGCACCCGCGACCGCGATGGCCAGCCCGCCCAGGGCGAGCAGAGCCAGCGCGGGCGGCTCGTAGACGGCGATGTCCGAGGCGGGCAGGGTCATGCCGACGGCGTCGCCCATCATCGGCGTGACGTACCGGTGCAGTGCCACCCCGGCCGGGACCGCCACCGCGCCGGCCACCAGGCCGATTCCGGCGACCGAGGTGACGACCATGGTCACCGTCTGGCGGGGGGCCATGCCGAGGGCCTTGAGGACGCCGAGGTCGTGGACGCGGTCGCGCGTGTCGAGGACGACCGTGTTGAGGACTCCCAGGCCGGCGACCACGACGAGCATGAGGGTGAGCGTCCCGATCAGCGCGTCCATGGCCAGGCGCTGCTGGCCGTCGAGGCGGGCGGTCGCACGGCGATGGCCGAACTGCGCCACGTCATGGGCCTGCTCACCATGACCGACGACGACCACGACGACCACGACGACCACGACGACCACGACGACGGCGGCTACGACGGCGGGGCCGGACCGGGTGACGGGCATGCGCCCGGTGACGGGTACGGACCCGCGGAGGGGCGCCGGTACGGGCAGGCGCCCGGTGAAGCGGACGGGTTCGGGCGCGCCCCCGGTGACGGTCACCGGCCGGGTGAGGGCCTCGGCCCGGTCACCCGGGCCGATCTGACGCCACAACCCGGTCTCGCCCAGGTGCCCGCCCTCACCGACCGGATCCGCGAGACCGGCGTCCCCGTCGAGCTGACCGTCACCGGCACCCCGGCCCCCCTCGCCGTCGGCGCCGACCTGGCCGCGTACCGCGTGGTGCAGGAGTCGCTGACCAACACGGTCAAGCACGCCGTCGGCAGCCGGGTGCGGGTCGCCATCGACCACGTTCCCGGCGCCGTGCACATCGAGGTGTCCGACACCGGCGGCACGTCCGCCGCGCCGGACGGCCCCGGCGGCGGCCGAGGACTGATCGGCCTCCACGAACGTCTCGCCGTCTACGGGGCGACCCTGCGCGCGGGGAGCCGCCCCACCGGCGGTTTCGAGGTCCGCGCCGTCATACCGGTCGAGGCGCTGACGTGAGCGAGCCGCCGCCGCGCGTGGTGATCGCCGACGACCAGGCGCTGGTCCGCACCGGCTTCAGCATGATCCTGGCGGCGGACGGCATCGACGTCGTCGCCGAGGCCGCCGACGGGGACCAGGCCGTCGAAGCGGTCCGCCGCACCCGCCCCGACCTGGTCCTGATGGACATCCGGATGCCCGGGACCGACGGCCTGGAAGCCACCCGGCACATCCTCTCCGGCGCGGTGCTGCCCGACCCGCCCCGCGTCATCATGCTCACCACCTTCGATCTCGACCGCTACGTCTACGCGGCACTCACCGCCGGGGCGAGCGGCTTCCTCCTCAAGGACGTCACCCCCGAGCACCTGGTCGCGGCCGTCCGCCTCGCCCGCACCGGGGACGCGCTGCTCGCCCCGGCCATCACCCGGCGCCTGGTCGAACGCTTCATCGTGCGCGAGGCAGCGGCGTCCGCCGCCCTGCACCGCGACCTGACGGTGCTCACCCCCCGCGAGCTGGAAGTCCTCCGCTCGCTCGGCAGCGGCCTGAGCAACGCCGAACTCGCCGCGCGTTTCCGTCTGAGCGAGGCCACCGTGAAGACCCACGTGGCCCGCATCCTCGCCAAGCTCCGGCTGCGGGACCGCGCCCAGGCCGTCGTCGTGGCCTATGAGACCGGTCTGATCACCCCGGCGGCGCCGGGCCCGGCGGGGCGCCCGGCCGGGCCGGAGTGACGTGTGCCACAGCGCGTCGCCCAGCTGTCACACGGATCGGCGACCCGGTGTCGTAGGGCCGTACTTCTGGACACCACCGAGGAGACGGCATGGCCGAGAACACCGATGTTGTCGTGATCGGCGGCGGATACGCCGGCGTCATGGCGGCCAATCGCCTCACCCGGCGCGGCGACGTGAGCGTGACGCTGATCAATCCGCGCCAAACCTTCGTCGAGCGGATCCGTCTGCACCAACTGGTGGGCGGATCGGACGACGCGGTCGTCGACTACCCGAAGGTGCTGGCCGACGGCGTCCGGCTGGTCGTCGACACCGTGACCCGGATCGACGCGGCCGGACGGCACGTCGAGCTCGCGTCGGGCGGCTCCGTCGGCTACGACCACCTGATCTACGCGGTGGGCAGCGGCAGCGCCGACCCGCGGGTGCCGGGAGTGGCGGAGCACGCCTACCCGATCGCCGTCCTGGAGGACGCGGAGCGGCTGCGGCAGGCCCTCGCCGCCGCGCCCGCACCGGCCGCGGTGTCGGTGGTCGGCGCCGGTCCGGCCGGCATCGAGACCGCCGCCGAACTGGCGGAGGCGGGCCGTACGGTGACCCTGGTCTGCGGCGGGGTGCTCGGTCCGTACCTGCACCCCCGGGGCCGGCGCACGGTCGCGCGGCGGCTGGCCGAGCTCGGCGTGAGCGTGCTCGACGGCCCCGACACCACGGTGACCGCGGTGACCCGCGATGCCGTGCGGCTCGCCGACGGCCGCGAGCTGCCGAGCGAGGTGACCGTCTGGGCCGCCGGCTTCGGCGTGCCCGACCTGGCCGCGCGCAGCGGGCTGAGCACCGACGCCCTGGGCCGTCTGCGTACGGACGAGACGTTGACCAGCGTGGACGACGAGCGCATCGTCGCGGCCGGGGATTCGGTGACGCCGTCGGACCTGCCCTTCCGGTTCGGCTGCCAGGCCGCGGTCCAACTGGGCCCGCAGGCCGCCGAGACGGTGCTCAGCCGGATCGCGGGTGAGCGGCCCGCGCCCGTCGAGGTCGGGTTCGCCGGACTGTGCCTGAGCCTGGGGCGTGGCGTCGGCGTCTTCCAGTTCTCCCGCAGGAACGACGTCGCGATCAGGCTCCACGTCGGGGGCCGGCTGGGCGCGAAGCTCAAGGAACTCGTGTGCAGGAGCACCGTCCGGCAGCTGGCGTACGAGGCGCGCAGGCCCGGGGTCCGCACCGGGTGGGTCAAGGACGGCAAGCGCCAGGACCTGCTTCGGGCGAAGCACGGCGAGACGCCGGACGCGGCCGCCCGGACCCCCGGTCCGCCCGGTGAGGCATGAGTGACCGGTCCACGAGGTAGTGACGGTAGTGACGGGGAAGAACGGACGCCGCTGTGGACGCACGCACGCACGCGCGTACAGGCGCACGGTCGCCGGCGACCGGCGCCGATCACGGGGGAGAGGACGGGAACTGTGAGCGGCCAGGCCACTGATCCGGCGACCGACACGTTCGTCGCCCACCGCAACCTCCTCTTCACGGTCGCGTACGAGATGCTCGGATCGGCGGCGGACGCCGAGGACGTCCTCCAGGAGACCTGGCTGCGGTGGATCGACGTCGACCTGGCACAGGTACGCGAACCGCGCGCCTACCTGGTCCGGATCACCACCCGCCAGGCGCTCAACCGGCTGCGCACGATGGCGCGGCGCAGGGAGGCGTACGTCGGCCCCTGGCTGCCCGAGCCGCTGCTCACCGTCCCGGACGTCGCCCAGGACGCCGAGCTCGCCGAGAGCGTGTCGATGGCGCTGATGCTCGTCCTCGAGACGCTGTCGCCGACGGAGCGCGCCGTCTTCGTACTGCGCGAGGCGTTCGACGTCAGCTACGAGGAGATCGCGGCCGCCGTCGACAAGAGCCCCGCGGCCGTCCGCCAGATCGCGCACCGCGCCCGCAAGCACGTCGATGCCCGCCGTCCCCGCGAGGCGGTCTCCCCGCACGAGACACGGGAGGCCCTGGAGTCGTTCCGGCGCGCGATGGACACCGGCGACCTGCAGAGCCTCCTCGACGTGCTCGCCCCCGAGGTCGTCATGCTGAGCGACGGCGGCGGCATCAAACAGGCCGCGCGACGGCCGATCACGGGCGCCGACAAGGTCGCCCGCTTCATCATCGGCAATCTCAGCAGGATCGAAACGACCCTCACCGCTCACCTCACCCAGGTCAACGGCAACCCGGCCCTCCTCGTACGCCAGGACGGCGAGAACGACGGCGTCATGGCGATCCGCGTCGAGAACTCCCGCATCACCGGCATCTACTACGTCCGCAACCCCGAGAAGCTGACCCGCGTCGCGGTCGAGACCCCCCTCACCCTGCGCTGAACACCGCGCGGACGGACCCCGGTCGCGGTGCCGCGGGAGGCCAGGGGGTCCGAGTCGCTGCGAGCCGAGTACGTCCACAGCGGCAAGGACACCGGCAACCTGGCACTTGGGGCGTATGGCAGTACCTCACCGTGCGCAAGTGAAGTGCTCTGCGCGGCCTGCCCCGGAACGGGGCCGGCCTCAGATCCAGGTGTCGAGCCACATCCTCGCGTGCCAGTCGTCGTACGGGATCGTCTGCCCGGTGTAGACCGGGAAGAAGTAGACGAAGTTCCAGGCGATGAGCAGCACCAGCGCACCAGCGGCCACCAAGCCACGGGTGCGCCGCCTCTCACCCGCCCCCGGCGGACCCAACAGCGCGCCCAGCAGCATCGCCACCGCCAGGCACAGGTACGGCACGAAGACGACCGCGTAGAAGGAGAAGATCGTACGGTCCTGGTACAGGAACCAGGGCAGATAACCGGCGGCCACCGCGCACAGCACGGCGCCGGCGCGCCAGTCGCGGCGCAGTGCCCACCGGTAGAGCAGATACACGAGCGCGCAGCACGCCGTCCACCACAGGAGCGGTGTGCCCAGCGCGAGGACCGCCTGCGAGCAGGCGCCCGTCGTGCCGCACCCGTCCTGCCCGGGCTTCGGCGACTGGTAGTGGAACAGCACGGGGCGGCCGAGGACCAGCCAACTCCACGGGTTCGACTCGTACTTGTGCGGAGTGTGCAGCCCCACGTTGAACCGGTACACCCCGTACTCGTAGTGCCACAGGCTGCGCAGCGCGGCCGGAACCCACGACCAGGTGCCACCGCGGCCGTCCGCCCAGTGCCGTCCGTAGCCGTTGTCGGACAGGAACCACCCCGTCCACGTCGTCAGATAGGTCACCACGGCGACCGGGACGACGGACAGCAGCGACGGGCCGAGGTCCTTGCGCAGCACCGCCCGGTACGGGTGGCGGGCCCCCGCCACGCGGCGGGCGCCGACGTCCCACAGCAGGGTGAGGACCACGAAGAAGGCGAGGAAGTACAGGCCGTTCCACTTGGTCGCGGCCGCCAGTCCCAGGCAGAGACCGGCCGCGAGCCGCCACGGACGTACTCCCGTCCCGGCGCGGGCGCCGGCGGCCCGGTCGGGGCGTGCGTGGCCGTCCGCGTCCACGGGAAGGGCTGCCGCGAGCCGGGCCCGTGCGTGGTCGCGGTCGAGCAGCAGGCAGCCGAACGCCGCCAGCACGAAGAACATGACGACGAGGTCCAGCAGCGCGAAGCGGCTCATCACCAGGTGCAGTCCGTCCACCGCCATCAGTGCCCCGGCCAGGCAGCCCAGCGCCGTCGACCGGAACAGACGGCGTCCTGCCCGGCACAGCATGAGGACCGACAGCGTGCCCAGCAGCGCCGTCATGAAGCGCCAGCCGAACGGGGTGAGACCGAACGTCCACTCGCCGAGGGCGATCACCCACTTGCCCGCCGGCGGGTGCGCGACGAAGGCCCCGGTGTCGGAGAGCGGGATCACGTGAGGGTGCGCCAGCAGCTGCGGGTCGGCGATCTTGCGGTCCGGCCAGGTGCCCTCGTAGCCGAGCCGCAGCAGCGCCCAGGCGTCCTTGGCGTAGTAGGTCTCGTCGAAGACGAGGTCCCGCGGCTGCCCGAGACGCCAGAAGCGGATCACCCCGGCCAGCACGGCGACAAGTACCGGCCCCAGCCATTCCATCGACCTGGCGACCGCCCTGGCGACGGGATACGCCCGGGTGCGGTCGAGGCCGGTGATTTCCCATACGCGGGTCGACGGTTCAGGAAAGGGCGGAACCAGGCGCTCGCGGATGCCGGCCCGGGGCCGTCCGGCATATCCGAACAGGCGCAGACGGTCCTGCCACTCACGGGGTGCCGCAGCGGGGGATGCGCTGTCGAGGACAGGGGAGCGCGGCGCGCTGCTACTCGTCACCGGACGACCCTAAACGGTGGCCTCTCTCACCAAGTACACCGGCGTGTCGGCTGAGTTGGCTGGAAAGCGCTCCCTGGACGGGACGATTCCCATGGGAATCACACAGCTTGGAGCGACGCGCCACGGCTTTGCTCCAAGCGGTCAGTTAACGCCATTGACCAGCAGGAACATGGAATTGCAGAGTGAATTCCCGGCATGCCTGCAAAGGGTCCGCCGGGGAGGGCAAGCGATCTCCATCACCTTCTGGATCCGTTTCCGTTCGCACCGTTGACACCCCGCGCACCCCCTCTTATTGTCACGCCACTATTCCGACCGCGTGACGGTATTTCGAACGGCTGAAAGGCAAGTGCCCTGCGCGCCACCGAAATCAGCACATACGTGGCAGGAGTGCCTCGGCGCGGCCCGGCGTATGTACAGGTGCGCGCCGACGACGCGATACCGCGCGCCGCCGAGGCCCGGGCGCAGGGCCGTACCGTCACCCCGGTCGGCGATTCACGAGGCATCGGGGCGTGTGAGCACCGACGGGTGCGACGCGCCGAACGACCTGACCGCCAGTCAGTTCCACGTGATC
Source organism: Streptomyces sp. NPDC060000 (assembly GCF_042737375.1). Lineage (NCBI taxonomy): Bacteria > Bacillati > Actinomycetota > Actinomycetes > Kitasatosporales > Streptomycetaceae > Streptomyces > Streptomyces sp. NPDC060000. The sequence goes on along the minus strand of NZ_JBHWUU010000007.1, from coordinate 7,418 downwards.
CGCCGCCTGTTCACCGCCCCTGAAGCCGTGCGCGGGATGCCCAGGCGCTCCGACGCTCCGACGGCCCGACGGCCCGACGGTCCTGACAGCGGCCCGCGGATCCACGAGGTCGCCGAGCGGATCACTGCGGGGCGTACCGCTCCACCACGACTCCGTTCCGACGGGACGCGCACTCCACCACGACTCCGGTCCGTCCAGGGTTCCCGGGAAACACCCGTACGGCGCCTGCTCTTCCGCGGAGTCCGGTCCTGGTACCCGACGGCGGGGCCACAAGCGGACACGGCTCGCCCGGCTCGCCGTCCGCCCCGCTCATCAACTGCTCCCCCCGCCCCGCCGGTTACCCACCGGCACCCACACCGACACCGGCGACCGCTACGCCGCAGTCCTCTCAACGACGAGAAGAACGAGGAACGATCCCCATGCGCAACCGAAGAGCTGCCCTCGCCGCCACGGCCGGAGCCGCCTCTCTCGCCCTCACCCTGTCCGCCTGCGGTGACAACGTCGGGGGCGGTTCCGAGAGCAGCGCCAAGGGCGACACCATCGGCATCGCCATGCCGACCCAGGCCTCCGAGCGCTGGCTCACGGACGGCAAGAGCGTCGTCAACGACCTGAAGGCCGACGGCTACCAGACCAAGCTGGTCTACGGACAGGACAGCCCGAAGACCCAGGTCTCACAGATCGAGGCCCTGATCAAGCAGGGTGTCGACGCGCTGATCATCGCGGCCATCGACAACAGATCGCTGAACGGCGTGCTCCAGAAGGCCGCGGACGCGGACATCCCGGTGATCTCCTACGACCGGCTCATCCTCGGCACCGCGAACGTCAACTACTACGTCTCCTTCGACAACGAGCAGGTCGGCCGGTTCCAGGCCCGCTACATCATCGACAAGCTCGGCCTGGAGGACGGCGCGGGCCCCTTCAACATCGAGCTGTTCGCCGGCTCCCCCGACGACAACAACACCAAGTACTTCTTCGACGGCGCGATGCACCTGCTGCAGCCGTACATCGACACCAAGCAGCTGGTGGTCCGGTCCGGTCAGACCGGGCTCAAGGACGTCACCACCCTGCGCTGGGACGGACCCACCGCGAAGAAGCGCATGGCCGGCATCCTCTCCGAGTCGTACGGCAGCAAGAAGGTCGACGCGGTCCTGTCGCCGTACGACGGCATCTCCATCGGCGTCCTGAACGCGCTGAAGGAGGACGGCTACGGCTCCGGCAACAAGCGCCTCCCCATCGTCACCGGCCAGGACGCCGAGCTGGCCTCGGTGAAGTCGATCATCGCGGGCGAGCAGTCCCAGACCGTCTACAAGGACCTCCGCCAACTCGCCAGCGTCGCCGCGGAGATGGCCGACGACATACTCAACGGCAAGACGCCGAAGGTGAACAACAGGAGGGCCTACGACAACGGCGTCAAGGCCGTGCCCGCCTACCTGTTGCAACCGACCACCGTCGACAAGTCCAACTACGAGTACGTACTCGTCGCGGGCGGCTACTACACCGACGCCGAACTCAAGTAGCCGCCCGAGCCGGACGGAACGCTCGCCGCACCCCCGTGGGCGAGCGGCACACCCGGCCCCGGCACCTCATGGTGCCGGGGCCGGGTGCGGGCGGCCCAGCCCCCGGCAATTCATGCCGGCCATGAATGCCGGCGGCCCATCAGCCCCGAGCACGGCCGCCCGACAGGGTCCCTGCTCGTATTGCCTCACGTTGACCGCCACGGTCGCCAAGGCGCAGGCCGTAAACGCGGTTACCCAGTGTGGTGGCCCTGTCACGTTGACCGGCATGGGCCGGTGCACGCAGGGACGGCGGGATACGGGAGTGGCTTCCGATGAATCGGCCTCTGTGGACGAAATTGCTTTGATTGCCATAGGCATCGACTTTCGAACTCAGCTATCTGCCTGGCCATCGCGGTGTTGTCGCGGTGTTGTCGCGGTGCTTGAGGGGTCAATTACGCCCAGCAGGTCAAAAGTGGACATTGCGCCCACTGCTCGCTAGGGTCGATTAACGGACGGCAGACCTCTGGAAGTACTCAGTACGCAGGGGAGTTGGCGTCGGAAGTCAGAGTCAACCGTCTCCCCGATGGCGCTCGGCGCCCTCCGGCGCGAAGCGCAGCCGGCCCCCACATCCCGGACACGCGGGGTCGAGCGCGGCCCTCAGTGGCAGGCGCATGAACTCACATGACGGTTCGCACCGCACATGCGCTTTGTCGATGCCGTGGCCTGCGTCCTACGCGGCCCGGCGTCATCGGCAAAGCAGTCTTCAACCAGTGGGAGTCTGAAATGCGAAATTGCAGCAGCACTACAAGGAAGACGCTCGGCTCCGTCGCGGTCGTGGCCTCGCTGGCACTCGCCGTCCCCTTGGTGGCGTCCGGCACTGCGCACGCCGCAGGGGTGAAGGTGGTCATCAGCGGAACCGCGAGCTGCGCCAAGTTCGGTGATTCGACACCGAGTACCGTCGTGGTGACGCCCGTCAAGGGGAAGGCCGGCTCGGACGAACTCCCCGGTGACGACGAGACCGAGGAGTACTCGGTCGTGCTCACAGGGATCCCGAAGAACGGCACGAACGCCACCGCCGTGGTCACCTGCGTGGACAGTGACAACGATCAACATACGATCAAGAAGACGTTCAAGGTCACGAAGCCCGCGAACGGCGCCCCACTGGTCCGCAATTTCAAGTAGCCTCCGGCGCCGAGCGCTTCGGCACCGAGACGACCCGCTGCGAACTCCGTGCCATCGCGGCCCTCACAGTGGTCGGTCACCGGCCCGTCGAGGATCGGGCGCGGGAACGTCCCGCCGGCTGGCAGCCGGCGGGACGTTCCGTCTGTCACACATCCGACGGTACCGCTGCCACGAACGCGCCTGTCCGCAGGCGAAGTTCACCGAGCCGCAGCAGGTGGAGGTGGGCGTGGGCGTGGGCGTGGGCCGAGTGGTTCAGGGGCTCGATGGCAAACCACCAGTACGGGTAGGGAGCGTGCTCTGAGAAGAAGGCCGGCCCCCGCGGCGGCTCACCAGCGCGTGCCGAACGGGTTTCGCAGAATGGGCCGTTCGTGAGAGGGCACACGAGGCACTGAGGTGGCACTCCTGCCCCCGGGGTCCGAGGATGCTCGTATGAAGGTGCCGATCGGTCGCCCCAGTCTGCGGCCCTACCTGCCTTACCGGCAGCGCGTCGCAGCGCACGGTGAGGGGCTGAGCGCTCACTTCTTGGGCACCAGTTCGGTACTGCTGTCGGACGGGCGGACCTCGGTGCTCAGCGACGGGTTCGTCACCCGACCAGGGATGCTGCGTGTGGGCATGGGCAGGATCGCCCCGAACCGCGCGCTGGTCCGTGCCGCCATCGAGCGGCTGCGGGTGGACACCCTCGCCGCTGTGGTGTGCGCGCATTCCCACTACGACCACGCCCTCGACGCACCGGTGTGGGCGCTGGAGACCGGCGCCGAACTGGTCGGGTCGGACTCCACCGCCAACATCGGGCGCGGCCTGGGAGTCCCCGCATCGTCCTTGCGGGTGGTCGGCGACGGCGACACCGCGGCCTACGGCAACTTCACGCTGACCTTCCTGGACTCCGTGCACAGCCCGGGCGACCACTACCCCGGCACCGTCGACCGGCCACTGGTCCCGCCGGCCCGCGCCGGCGCCTGGAAGACCGGCACCGCCTACTCCGTGCTCATCACCCACCCCCACGGCCGCGTGCTGCTGCAAGCCAGCGCCAACTACCGGCCCGGCGCGCTGCGCGGCCACCGCGCCGACGTCATCTACCTGGGCGTCGGCATGCTGGGTAAACAGCCCGTCGAGTTCCTTCGCACCTACTGGGACGAGGTCGTGGTCACGACCGGGGCCAGGCGGGTCATCCTGGTGCACTGGGACGACTTCTTCTCCGGCCTGGACCGGCCACTGCGCCCCATGCCCTACCTGCTCGACGACCTCGACACCACCATGAGCCGCCTGCTGCCCCTGGCCCGCCGTGACGGCGTCGACGTCGTCCTGCCCGTCTCCTGGCAACCCAGCGCCCCCCTCACCGGTCTTGTGTGAACCGGACCGCGCAAACCCGTGGGGCGCGCGGAGCACGTCGACAGCCCGGCCGAGCCTTCTCCAGTGCTGCACCGCGGCGCCGCTGAGGCATCGCTCGCCCTGTCGTAGATAGAGTTGTCTTTCTTGCGCTATCGCCTTACCTTCAGCAGAGTAAGAATGACTCCTCTATCTTAAGGCGCTGACCGTGAGCACTTCCCACGAGGCCGGGCCCGCCCCCGCCGATCCCGGCCGCGTAGACCCCGCTGTGTCGCGCATGGCGATCGCCCTCATCGTCGGCGCCCTCGGCGTCGTCTTCGACACCACCATCGTCAGCGTCGCCCTGAACGACCTGGCCAAAGACTTCGACGCCCCGCTGTCGACGATCCAATGGGTCAGCACTGCCTACATGCTGGCCGTCTTCATCACCATCCCGCTCGCCGGATGGGCCCAGTCACGGATCGGCGGTCGGCGCCTGTGGACCGCGGCCCTGGGCGGGTTCTTGGTCGGCTCGGTCCTGAGCGCCCTGGCCTGGAGTGCCACGAGCTTGATCGTCTTCCGTCTCGTCCAGGGCCTCGCAGGCGGCATCATGATGCCGCTTATGTACACCCTGCTGATGCAGGCCGCCAAGGGCCGCAACATCGGCAAGGTCATGGCCATCATCACGGTGCCCACGGCACTCGGCCCGATCGTCGGCCCGGTCCTGGGCGGTCTCATCCTCCATCTGGCCGACTGGCGATGGCTGTTCTTCGTCAACATCCCCTTCTGCCTCGTCGGCATGTGGCTCGCCCGGCACAACCTGCCCGACGACCGACCCACACCCGACAGCCCCCGCGCCCGCCTGGACGGTGTCGGCCTGCTCCTGCTGTGCCCGGGTTCCGCAGCCCTCATCTACGGCCTCTCCCAAGTCGACGGCAGCACGGACTTCGCCGGCGCCCAGGTCCTCATCCCGCTGCTCGCCGGGCTCGCTCTGGTCGGGAGCTTCATCGCCCGGGCGCTCGCCCGGGACACCGGCTCACTGGTTGACGTGCGGATGTTCCGACACCGCTCGGTGGCCTCGTCCTCCACCCTGCTCTTCCTCGGTGGCATCTCCCTGTTCGGGTCGATGATGCTGCTGCCCCTGTACTTCCAGCAGGTCCGCGGCGCGACCCCACTCGGCGCCGGACTGCTGCTCATCCCCCAGGGACTCGGCGCCCTCGTCGCCCGCGGCCTGGCGGGCAAGTACATGGACCGCGTCGGTCCCCGCGCGGTGGCCCTCGTGGCCTTCGCCTTCGTCGCCGCATCCACCGTGCCGTTCGCCTTCGTCGCCGCCGACACCAGCGAAATCCTGCTCATGGCCGCGCTGTTCATCCGTGGCACAGCCTCGGGCGCTGCCATGATCGCGCCCATGGGCTCCGCCTTCGTAGGGCTGGAGCACGAGGAGATCCCTGACGCCAGCATCATTACCCGCGTCGCCCAGCAGATCGGCGGCGCAGTGGGTGTCGCCATCCTCATCGTCGTCCTTCAGCAGAACATCGGCGACGCCCACACCCCCAGCGCCCTGGCCAACGGCTTCGACCACGCGTTCTGGTGGTGCGTGGCCCTCACCGCCGCCGCTGTCCCGCTCTGCCTGCTCCTGCCCAGCCTCCCTGAACCGGCGGCCCCCGCCGACAGCAAAGCAATGAAGACGGACAAGAAGGCGGATTCGAACGCACAGTGAGCACAGCAGTGGCACTGCCTGGGCAAGTGGTACACGCCGCTGGCGTGCGCACGGGGAGAACGGCCTGGTCGACCACTCGTCCCGACCGGTCACGAGCCCGACCCGGTCCGCGCTGGACATCGCGGACCTGGTGGAAGCACTGCGACGGCAGACCAAGTACGGACCTGTCCGGCTGACCGCCGATCTTCAACGGCTGCACGGCATCACGGTCGCGCCGGCCACCGTGCACCGCATCCTCGTCCGGCGGGGACTCGACCGGCTGCGCGACCTCGATCCGCCCACCGGCGAGCAACTGCGCGAGGTCATCCACTACGAACACGACCGCGTCGGCGACATGGTCCACGTCGACATCAAGAAGCTCGGACGCATCCCCACCGGCGGCGGGTGGCGGATGCACGGCGTCGGCACAGACGCTGCCCGCGCCTCCAGACGCCTTGGCCCCGGCACCGGGCAGGTGGGCTGCACCGGCCACCGATGAGTTCCACCGGCCGGGCCGGTCTACCAGGACGTACGCCATCGAGACGCCGACTGGAGCTCACCATGACGAATCCCGCACACCCCGGCCGCATGCTGTTCGTGAACATCCCCGTAGCGGACCTGGAACGCAGCAAGGCGTTCTTCGCTGATCTCGGGTTCAGTTTCAACCCGAACTTCACCGACGAGACCGCCGCCTGCATGCTGGTCGGCGAGCACGCCTTCGTCATGCTGCTCAGCCATGAGAAGTTCGCGCAGTTCGCGAAACTGCCGATGGCCGATCCCACCACGCACACGCTGGCGCTGTACTGCTTCAGCGTGTCATCCCGTGAGGAGGTCGATACGGTCAGCGCCACTGCACTCGCGGCGGGCGGCTCCGAGGCGGATGGCGCCGAGGACTACGGCTTCATGTACTCACGCAGCTTCTTCGACCTCGACGGCCACGGCTGGCAGGTCATGTGGATGGACCCGGCGGCGGTGGAGCAGGGCCCCGAGGCGTTCGCGGCCTCCACCCAGGACGCCGACACCCCGGCCTGACCCACCACCGCGTAAGGCACTTGGTGGGGCGGTGCGCTGTGGGCGGGGGCGTACACCTGCGTTCATGAGCAGCTGACTGCCGAGACGGATCGTCAGCTGCGACCCACAGGCAACCCCGCCCGTTGTCGGGAGGCGGCTCGGGGAAACCCACTGGTGGAGGCATCGGCAGGGCGCCCCGATTCGACCTCACCGATGCCCCGCCAGTCCTTCATCTTGTTGATGGCCCGCTCAACTGTGTTGCGGTCGCGGTAGAGGCCGGTGTCGTGGGTGACGGGCCTGCCGCCCCGGCTGCCCTTCTTCCTGCGGTTGGCAGCCGGGTCTCTTCTCCGGAATGACGGCCTTGACACTGCGTTTGCGCAGGTGAGCGCGGTTTGTGCGGGAGGAGTAGGCCTTGTCGCCGGCTGCGGGCCGGGTGCGGGGACGGCCGACCGGCAGGCGGACCCGTACCTTGTTCAGCACCGGGATGAACCGGGGGCTGTCGGCGGCCTGCCCGGCGGTCAGGACGGCCCCCCCCATCGGGCGACAGCGCCGGTCGGCGGCCAGGTGAATCTTGCCTGTCAGGCCGCCGCGGGAGCGGCCGGGCAGGGCGGCCTTCAGCCGGGCCCGCCGTCTGCGGCGTATGCGTCGTCGCTCGGCTTGGAGGGGGTCGTTTTCGTCGATCTGTCCGCCTTGTTCCTCGCGCGCTCCCCCTTTGGTGAGGCCGC